>JAJZJB010000003.1 GCA_021810375.1 Microcaldota archaeon | reverse complement strand
GACCGTCAAACACCTGGCGGAGTATTGGCATCTTGAGGCCGAAATGGCGCACTATACCTTCTATGAGAATATGGATCTGCAGGAAGAGCTGATATCAAGCGTGGCTAAGAGGCTCGCAAATGAGCAGGAGGAGATACTTACATCGCTCAATGTGAACAAGGAGGATCTGCTTAAGATAAGGCCGCCGTTCAAGAGAATAACTTATGAGGAGGCATTGACAATACTCAATGACAGGGGTGCAAAGCTAAAGTGGGGCGACGACTTCGGCGTTGGGGAAGAAAAGCTGCTTACCCAGGATGAGGAAAAGCCGGTATTCGTACACAGTTGGCCTAAGGAACTCAAGTCTTTTTACATGCCAATAAATCCGCAGGATGAGAGGACTGTCTTGGGATCCGACCTACAAGCGCCACATGGGCACGGAGAGATAGTAGGTGGCAGCGAGAGGATATGGCGCCTTGACGAGTTGATGAATAGAATGCATGAAGTGGAAGCTGCAAAGGGGATAAAGTTCAACATGAAGAATTACGAGTGGTGGATAGAGCTCAGGAAGTATGGCTCAGTGCCCCATTCCGGATTCGGCATGGGTGCAGAGCGCCTTATAAAGTGGCTGCTGAACCTTGACCACATACGCGACGCAATACCATTTCCGAGGATGTCCAACAGGCTTGAGCCTTGATCATCCCAGGACCAGCATGGTCTTCGTACGTACCACCCCTTCTCTAGAGTCTATGGCATTTAGCAGTATGTCCTTTAGGTGCTCTGAGCTCTTTGCTATTATTTTAAGCAGTATATCTGCGTCTCCTGTTATGAGTGCGCCATCCCTGACATAGAATATGGACATGAATTCCTTTAGCAGGTCATCCTGGCTCTTGTCGATCTTCTTAAGCAAGTCCACATCTATATTAACGAAAATGTATGCGGCTATTGGGAAGCCTGCTTTCTTCCAGTCTATCTCGGCGCGATAATGTAGGATCACCTTCTCCCTCTCAAGCTTCTTCAGCCTGAAGTGCACAGTTGAGAGAGGAAGCTTCAACTTCCTTGCTATGTCGGTGTACTTTATTGTACCAGAGTCGACAACCTGAATAAGATCTTCATCGGTGCCATCCATTATTGTATATTATACAATGTAATATTTAAGGGTTTGTATTGTATCTGTATTTTTTATAACATTTTTGGAGAAAAGCATATATACACGGCCGCAAATAGGTATAATCAAGTAATACCATGAGCATCAGACAGAAGCTTGTTAAGATAAAGGAGCATAGAGACTTGGCTGTGGGAATGCGGAGAATAACCGGAAGATAGACGGGATCAGTAAAGATAAAGGCTGTTGAGGCGTTGAAATTGTGCGGCATAGTTGGTATATTCGATTTTGAAGATATGACGGAGATGCGCAGCAGAGCTATGGCAATGGCGAGAACAATAAGGCATCGCGGGCCGGACTGGAGCGGCATATATGCAGATGAGAAGGCTATCCTCGCACACGAGAGGCTTTCCATAGTGGACGTAGAGCATGGAGCCCAGCCGTTGGTCGATAAGTCCAATGGCAATGTACTTGCAGTGAATGGTGAGATATACAACCACACGGAGCTGCGCTCGGAATTAAACAGGGAGCACAAGTGGCAGACGAAGTCTGACTGCGAAGTGCTGTTGTATCTCTATGAAGAGTATGGCCCTGCCTTCATTGACAAACTGAATGGCATATTCGCGTTCGCTCTCTATGACAAGGCAAAAGGTAGTTATTTAGTGGCAAGAGATCATATCGGCATAGAACCACTTTACATAGGATGGGACGGAAACGGAGTGGTGCACATAGCAAGCGAGATGAAGGCGCTCGACAAGTATTGCGACAAACTGCAGGAATTTCCACCGGGCCACTACTACGACAGCAAGGATGGCAGGTTCGTGAAGTGGTATGAAAGACGATGGATGACTGAGATACCGAGCGCAAAGGCGGACCTCCTGGAGCTGCGCAGGCAGTTCGAGGCTGCAGTGCACAGGCAGCTTATGTCTGATGTCCCCTACGGGGTGCTTATTTCAGGCGGGCTTGATTCTTCACTAGTAGCATTTGCAGCATACAAGTACAGCAGGCAGAGGGTAGAGTCAGGAGACAGCGAAGAGGCGTGGTGGCCTAGACTGCATTCCTTCTCGGTGGGACTTGAAGGCTCTCCAGATATGGCTTACGCAAGGCAGGTGGCTGCAAGGATAGGCACTGTGCACCATGAAATAATATTTACCATACAGGAAGGCATTGATGCGCTAAGAGACGTAATCTGGCATCTCGAGACCTTCGATACAACAACCATACGGGCGGCAACACCAATGTACCTAATGGCAAGGAAAATAAAGTCAATGGGCATAAAGATGGTACTATCTGGAGAAGGATCTGACGAGCTTTTTGGAGGCTACCTCTATTTCCACAAGGCGCCCAATGCCAGAGAGTTTCATGAGGAGCTGGTTGAGAAGGTTGGCAACCTCAGCAAGTACGACTGCCTAAGGGCGAACAAGTCCACTGCCGCATGGGGTCTTGAGACAAGAGTACCTTTCCTTGACAAGATATTCGTAGATTACGTTATGGGCATCTCTCCTGAAGAGAAGATGTGCAAGGACAGCATGGGCAGGCCTAGGATTGAGAAGGACCTGCTAAGGAGGTCTTTTGAGGGAGTATTCCCTGATTCGAGTGTGCTTTGGAGACAGAAGGAGCAGTTCTCTGACGGCGTTGGTTACGGATGGATAGACCAGCTCAAGAAATTTACAGAAGCCCACGTTACTGACAAGATGATGGCTAGCGCCGCGGAAAGATTCCCTGTGCAGGTCCCGACATCAAAAGAGCAGTATTATTATAGGACCATATTCGATGAACTTTTCCACAGCAGGTCAGCGGCATCAACTGTTCCGGTAGGCCCCTCGGTGGCATGCTCCACCCCCAGGGCCATGAGGTGGAGCGAGGACTTTGCAAAGATGGTGGATCCTTCAGGCAGGGCTGTTAGAGGGGTGCACAAGCAGTCAGTATGACTGCAATCCAACATAAATCTTATTAAGGCAGATTGCACTATAGGATTGTGAGTTCCATGGCAGATTTTTATCTCCCTGAGGGTACAAGCCGGGTTGTAGTGTCATGCTCAGACAGGAGACTGAGCGCATATCTGGACAGCGAGTTCAATGATGGAAAGACAGCATTTGTGCGAACGGCCGGGGCCGATGTGACCAACATTGCAGATACGCTTGTGAAACTGGTGCATGTCGGCACTGAGGAAAAGAACCGTGCAATGAGGCAGGTTGTAGTGCTGACTCATACTGATATGAGAGACGTAACGAAAGGATGCGGATGGGCAGGCAGGCTTGCAGTAGAGGAAGACGCAAGACTACACGGAAAAGAGCTCGATTCTCATTTCATAGGAGATGCACAGATAAGCCAGTTCATAGAAAACGGGTATACTAGCAGGGAGCAGATAGAGAAGGGTAACAAGAATGTGCAGAAGAAGGCCCTGGACAGGCTGATGGGCAGCAGCGGTGTGGGCTATTCCACAGACACCATAGACACGTCAGGAATACCAACTGAAAACGAACTGGAGCATGTGCTTGTCATAACCAGGCCTTCGGTTGCAAGGTACTCTGACATGGCGGAGAGGCTCAACAAAGGCCATGGCAGCATGACAACCATAGGCAAATTCAATGCGTATTACTCACAAGTAGGCACGTTTGAAGAGGCACTAGTAGACGCAAGGCTCTTCACAGGAGCGCTAGGCATACATGACGTGCGTGTGCTTGCGCAGGACCAGCATGACAACGAGCTCATGAGATCCTGGGCAGGGCAGCTGCACATCCAGGACTTCATGAAAAACGTGAAACTAACCCTCGTAACTACACACGGCAACGACAACAACAAGGCGAGATTAAGGGCCTGAATGACGTGTGCAGGGATTGGAAGTACACGCCTGAAGGCATGGACGGACATGACGGGATTTGAACCCGCAACTTACGGCTCCGCAAGCCGCCGTGCTATCCAAGTTACACCACATGTCCATTGCAGTAATACCTTTCCGTTCGGGTATATTTATAACTAACGTTTTTGTTTTTACGACGTAAAATAAGATGGCGCGGAGCAAGATTGATAAAATATGGCATATTTTTCTGGAGATTGTCGACGTATTTTCTGCTTGGTTCATGTAATTTGCTGACGGTAGCCGAGGGGAGGATATAAAAAGATTCCTATCGTATACATAGTTAGGTGAATGAATGGCAGAAAGACTAACAAGCGAAAAAGTAGAGAGGGAAGATGGGTATCTATATTTCCTTGGTAAGGATGGATACGCATGGAGAACTCCTATGAAGAACAACCCTAGGGGCAGGAAGTCAAAGGTTGGCTCCGAACGGGTGAAGAGGGAGGATGGATACCTGTACTTCATAGACAAGAGCGGCTATGTTGCCAGGACAAAGATGAACAGGAGAGGAAGAGTGGCAAGGCGCAGGAGATAATCTCCTCAGTCTTGATCTTACGCTTTTCTTCTTTTCTTTTTTTTACTTTTTTATTTCTTGTCCTTTTGTTTTAGTTTCCTTCAGAATCAGCCATACACGACGCCCTTAGTATCTTCTGGTATCGGCAAGTATGTCACATGCAACGTCACTGGTAGCCCTGTGAGATCTTCCAACGACTATGGGGGATGTCGTCCTCGCATGAATTTGCAGCGTATTGGCGCGTTTATGCCCATGCCCAACGTAAGGCCGCGGGAAGTTGCAAGGATATGTTTAGTATTCCATCCTCTTATGTAGAAATGCCACTGGTGCCGTTACAGAATGTCTGAGAACTCACTAAAATCGCATGCCGTGCCTGCGCCCGGCGTAGGGCTTACGCTATGCGTTTATAAAAATAAAGAAAAAAAAGAAAAGGCCGTAAAACCAAAGCGGTTTATACGGTCTTTGCTGTTACTGTAGCCATCTTCACGGTAAGCCAAGGGTTCGATCCGCCAGGGGCCGCGTAGGTTGCAGTGTAGTTGTACCATAGCGAGCCGGTGAAAGTCGCACCTATTGCGCTTGTCGAGAGGAGCGCTCCTGTAGATCCAAAGCATGGCAGGTTAGTTATCGCCTGCTGCTGGCCTGAGGTCAGCTGCAGTGCAGATGTATAACCAGGGAATGCCGTGGTAGATACAAGACCGTTCGTGGCTGGATAATAGAACGCGTTGGCGGATGCAGACGTGTAAGGCAGCCCTGCGCTGTTGGATGTTGCTGCGCATGAGAGCCCTATGTTGTACTGCGGATTGCCGCTGCTCTGGCCCAGCGTGAAACTGAGCTGTCCTGCCGTATTCATTGTAGGATTCTGGCAGTAGTATCCTGCAACGGCTATGCAGCTTGTTCCTAGAGACGCTGCACCGTTAAAGATTCCTAGATAATACAAGACTCCCAGGACTATGGCAATTATGAGGATTGCCCAGCCGTAGGTCATCAGGTATTCCATTGCGCTTTGCAACCTGAATTCTCTTTTGTTTCCCATTTTATTCAACCCCTAAGGTCAGATTAAGCTGCGATGGTAAAGTATATAAAGCTTCTTGCACTTATCTGGCCTTGCCTTCGAGAGAGACAAGCTCGCTTATGGTGCCTTCTATCTGTATACGCGCAGTGTCCTGTTTCTTCCTGAAGTCGGGAACGAGGGCGCCTGCAAATCGCAAGTGCGCAGTTGAGTCGTATATCTCAAGCATGAGCGAGTAGTACATTGATGCGGTTGCAAGGTCACGCTTGCGCATTGACTCAAACGCTTCCCTCTTTAGCTCGCCAACGGCATCCATCATCCCTAGCAAGTACGGTATCTCTGCCTCGCCTATTTCCCCCATAGGAGGCACCTTGCCGTTCTTTATTATGTTGTATACTATCATTGCTTCGGTATACTCCTGGTGCGCAGGCAACGAATAATGCTCAAACCCCTGCTCGGTTGCCTTTAGCCGCTTCATTGATTCGGACATGCTGGAGAGAAACTCACCTGCTTCTTTCTCGTGCCTTGCATGCATTGCGGTTATTGCCTTACCCGCAAACCGTATAACGGCGCGCGAGAGCTGCATCACCGAGTCCATCTGCCCTTCCAGTTCGATTATCCTCTTCTCTATTCTTGCTATGTCATCTGCCATTCCATCACTTGCCTATGCGGTTAGTGCGGCCATGCCAGAAAATGTATTGGTTGCTGTAACCTTGCAGGCCTGGCCACTTTTTGTCAGCGAATTCGTGTATCTCCTTTATGCTCTTCCTCTTGCCCCTGAAGTACGCGGTCTCAATCACGCGCTTAACCCACGTGTCTATAGGGAACGCATCCAGCTTGCCATATCCGAAGAGAAGTATGCAGTCGGCGACCTTGTCGCCTATGCCGTCAAGCTGTAGCAGCTTTGCCTTGGCTTCCCCGTAGTCAAGATCATAGAGCTCTTCAAGGTTGACCTTGGTTGAGCATTCCCTAGCAACTCTCTGTATGTACTTGTCCCTGAAGCCTGTGCCGCACTTGCGTATCGAGGATAGGCTTGCCGATGCTAGAGCCTCGGGAGTTGGGAAGAGCTTCTCAGTGTTGCTGCCGAACTCGGCCTCCTCTCCAAATGCCTGCTTGAGATTGCCCACTATGCCGCGTATCCTCTTTATGTTGTTGAACTGGGAGATCACGAAGCATAGTGTCGTCTCCCATGGGTCATTCCTGGTGACCCTGAGTCCATTAAGCTCAGTTATCGCATTGTCCATGAATGGATCGGTGTTTATACTCTTGTATACACGCGTTATGTCTTCGTTAAGGGCAAACCTCTCTGTTATCTCCTTCTTCGCGCTGGCCCCGCTATGATTTCCGGAATATGTGAAGTTAAGCTGTGTTCTCCTGCTCCTCTTCGATGCTATTATGCAGATTCTGCCTTTTGGGGTTGAATACGTTAGCTTCTCCGCATTGCCTTCCCTGCTGTAATTTGAATAGAAGGCAAGCGGCTGTCCGCTCATGGCGCTGAGGCCAAGATCAAAACATTCCACGCTTATCATGCAATCTCACTGAGCGCGATCCTGTCCTGCTTGGTAGTGTTTCTGTCCCTCACCGTTACTGTAGAGTCTTCTAGAGTCTGGAAGTCGACGGTTATGCAGTGTGGAACGCCTATTTCATCGGCCTTGGCGTACCGCTTGCCTATGCTTGCCGTCTCAGAGTAGTAGCATTGGATGCCCTTCGCAGCCAGCTTGCTGCGCAGTTCCTTGGCCTTCCCAATTATCTTCTCGTCCTTCTGCAACGGAAATATGGCATACGTGTACGGGGCCATGTGCTCGTTAAGCTTCAGCCACTGCCATCCGCGTTCGTCATCGCTTACCGCATTGTCTAGAAGGGCGAAGAAGAGCCTGTCCATGCCCAGCGTTGCCTCTATGATCTGCGGCATTACCTTGCCGTTGTTTCCTACGACTCCGAGATCCTCTCCGGAGAATTTAGAGTGGTTGGAAAGGTCGAAATCGCTCCTGTGCGCGTTGCCCGCCACTTCTATGTATCCGTAATGCGTAGATATCTCAAGGTCGACGTTTCCCTTGGAGTAATGCGGCAGCTCCTCCTTCTCAAGCTGCCTGAACCTGTACTTGTCCTCGGTTATGCCCATGCGCATGAGAAGCCTCTTCTCTAGGTAGATAAGATATGCGAAATAGGTGTTTGGTATCCTTCCTGATTTCAGCAGGTTCTCCAATGATTCCTCGGTCTCGTTCTCCTCTCCCGCAGAGATGAACCTTACCCTTGTCTTGAGAACTTCGCTGGAACTTATGTATCCCAAGTCGTCCTGCTCTGCCTGAACGTCGAAGAATATCTCGGTATCCATCTGCGTGAACTCGCGCATTCTCACGAGCTGCTGCCTTGCCGATATCTCATTTCTGTACGCACGGCCTTTCTGCGAGATTATTGCCGGAAGCCTGAGGCCCTGCGACCTGAAAAGGTTCTTGAAATCCAGGAAGATACTCTGCGCGGTCTCGGGTCTGAGGTACGCAGTCACGTCCCCCTGGCCCACGGTGGTCTTGAACATCAGGTTGAATTTCTCTATCTTAGATAGCTTGCCTCCGCATTTGGTACATTTTAGCCCTGCTGTCCCGGCCCTCTCTGCAATCTGGTCAGCATTAAGCCGCTTGACCTCGCTGGCAGATTTCTTCTCTCCGCTCTTCTCGTAGAATTCCTCTAACAGCTTATCCACGCGATACGGGGTCTTGCAAACGGTGCACGTGGCAATAGGATCTGTAAACGCAGAGACGTGGCCGCTTGCCTTGAGCGCCTGCTCCGGGAGAAGATTTGCAGTCTCTATCTCTATAGCGCCTATCTCTTCTACAAAGAGGGCGCGCCATGCATCCTCTATCCTTTTCCTTATCCTCAGGCCTATGGGCCCGAAGTCGTAGAAGCCGGCTATCTCTCCATATATGCCGAAAGCGGGATAGTATATGTCCCTCCTTTCGACGATCTCGTCCAATCCTTCTTTCTTATCCATGAACATTACCGATGGCTGTGGAAAGGAGCCCTCAGTTTACCGCCTGCTGGAGCTGCTGGACCTTCTGCGGTTGCTGCTGTAGCAAGGGCACGAGGTTTATCTTGTAGGTTCCCGAGAGCTTCTTAGAAGCCCTGCTCAATGCCTCCCTGCCTATATTTTTCGCAGAGGACATAGTCTTGAGCTCGAATACCGTCTGGCCCCGGTGCACCCTGGCTGCCACGGAAGATGGGCTTCCGAACGAAAGGGACATACCCTGGGAGATACGGTCTGCTCCTGCACCGGTAGCCCTCTTCTTCTCCCTCACCACATTGTGCGGATACGGAAGCAGTTTGAGAAAATAATTTGCTATGAGCTCGCGCTCAAGGTACTTGTTGGCAACCTGGCGTGCTGCCTCAAGGGCGTTAGACCTTAGCTGTACCTGCTGGTCTGAGACCAGAGTAAGCAGCAAGTCGTATGTGGGCTTGTTTACGCCCATCTTGAATACCAATAAACTTGTGTGCGGAAGCGCCTTGATGTAGTTCTTCCTGGGCTTCTTGACAGAGTATCTGGCCCACGCCTGGCTGCGTATGCCTCTCACCGATCTTGCAGGTCTCAATTTCATAGTATCACATGCAGTGGCTAGAACAAAATTCGTAGCTGAAAATCTGCAAGATATATTTCTGCATAACGAATATTTAAAGGTATCTCCGACGCGGAGGATACGCCCAATTGGCTTAGCAATTTATAAGGAAAGATTCCATGGAGGCAAGGTTCTGTCGTAGTGAATGGGGATGGAAAAACAATGGTATACGCTACTGAAAGGCCCACATATAAACATAATAAACATAATAGACATATTAGACGTAATGAACGTAACGTATAAGTATCTGTTCATTCATAATTCATCTGATACATATGACAAGTTTAACATTATCTGTGTCTAAAGAGCTGAAGAAACTGATGGATGAACACCCAGAAATAAACTGGTCTGAAGTAGCCAGACAGTCGATAATTCAAAAATTGACCCTGCTGGATAAGATGGATAAGCTTCTGGCTAAGAGCAACCTTACAGAAAAGGATGCTATAGCCATAGGGAGAAGGGCAAATAGGAGAATTGCGGCACGCATGAAACAAAACTAGTGGTCCTGTGGAACTCGTGATAGATGCAAATATTATATTTGCAGCCTTCATTAAGGACAGTACTACCAGGAGGATTCTACTTACAAGAACTCCAGTGCCACTAAGGCTTTACACCACACCATACATTTTAGACGAGATCTATAAATACAGAAAACTCCTTGCTGAGAAGACAGGTCTAAAAGAAGAAGTGGTAGCGGAACTGGCACTTGAATTATTGTCTGCATCAGGTATAGAAATTGTAAAAGAGGGGGAATTAAACAGGTTCAAGGATGAGGCAGAACAGGTATCGCCAAGGCTGAATGATGCGCCATATTTTGCAGTTGCATTATGCAAGGCGTGTGGCATTTGGTCGAATGACAAACCTATACGAAAACAGGGAAGAGTAAAGATACTATCAACCATGGACCTACTGAAAGTTCTTTAAGCAAGCCGGGTCATTTCATAAAACTGAAATGTTATTACATTGAACACAGATGCGTATGGAGGCAAGGAGAATTGAACTCCTGTCTGCAGAATGTCAATCTGCCGTCCTGCCACTAGACTATGCCTCCGCAGGAGATATATTACCCTGTGAGGTTTATATGCGTTGAACCTCTTTTTGTGCGCCAGGTCAGTACCTGCCGCCGCGTTCATGCTCGTGCTCGTGGCTTGCGGCAGGGGGCTTGGTGAGGAGATAGAACCTGCTCTCGCCCTTCAGCTCCACGATAACCCTCTCGACTATCAGCTTTATGGGATCCTGAAGCAACGATACCCTGGCAGTTATGTCTGCAAAGCTCTCAAAAGGCCTTTCGTCTCTTGCATCCAGGATTGCTGCAAGATGTTTCTTTCCCACGTTGGGGAGAAGTTCGAGTGAATGCATCCTTATGTTGAGCGCGCCGGCGTTGTTGAACATCTCAACGAACTTCTTCTCATTCTTCTTGACTATAGCCGATATTGCTATAGGCAGTTCCTTCTTCGCGCCTTCCGTAAGGTCGGCATAACTTAACCTGCTCTTGATAAGCGAGACCTTTTCGCGATCGCCCTTGCCTATGTATACAGTTTCCCCAACCTTGATCTCTGTGCCCTTAGGCACGGCTTCCAATAGCGTGAATCTTGTCTCCCCAAGGAGCTGCACAAGCGGCTCGGCCCTTGCTGAGCTGCTCCGCCCTATCGGCAGGTAATCCAGCACTGCCGCGTATTCTTCCAGATCCTCTCGTCTCTGCTCTCTCTCTTCCATGCCACATCCCTTTGTTGTTAGTTGCTACTTGCCACGGTATTTGTTGACTACTTCCATTGCCTTGCCGACTGTTTCCTCTTCTATGGACTTCTTCTCGATAATAAGGACCTGTTTGAGCATGACTATGTCGCTAGGCATTATCTCAATGACTTTTGCCGAGGTCTTCTCCCCTAGGCCCAGGTCAGTGAGCTCCTTCATCATCTTCTTCGCGTCTCCTTCATCTATCTTGGAGAACTTCTTGGCATACTCATCCATGAGCTGCTGCTCGTATCCGGTTTCCCCTTCTTTCTTCCTCTGCTCGAGTATCTTAAGTACTTCCGGCAACGTGGCTACCTTAGTATCGCTTTTTCCCTTTCCTATCATAAACCTCCACTTTTGTACAAGGTATGTATGTAATGCCTCTTTCTTTTAAGCCTTTCTCTTGCGCACCCAGAAAAGGCATATATATTACGGAATTGCAAGGTGGCAGGATCCAGATGCCGTGAATGCAGAGGCTCTCTGTTGAAACAGGAAGACGAGCGCCTTCTGGAACTGCAATGCCAAGTGCCGCAGCATATTCGGCAGGCGCGTTAGCATTTATTAACTTGCTATCTCAATCTCAATCCGGTGTTCAAGTGGTAGATGCACACGAAGCGTATCAGAAAGTGCTTGCTGAGATGAAGAAACACATAGCAGGCAAGAGCGATACCATAGAATTGATGTTCATAACAGTAGTGGCGAACGGACATGCGCTCCTAGAGGGAGTTCCCGGAGTAGCAAAGACGACCATGTGCAAGACAATGGCAGATACAATGCAAGCGGAATTCAAGAGGATCCAGGGAACCCCGGACCTTGTGCCTACAGATATAATAGGCTATACATATGTTGACGACCAGAACGAGGTCCAGTTCAAGAAAGGTCCGGTATTTACGAATATACTTCTCGTAGATGAACTGAACAGGGCGCCGCCGAAGACCATGAGCGCATTCCTTGAGACGCTTGAGGAGCGTATGGTGACTGCCGGAGGCACGGACATGCAGCTGCCAAGGCCATTCACTGCATTCGCAACGCAGAACCCGCTCAGGATAGAGGGCACGGAACAGCTTCCGAAGGTTCTCGCAGACAGGTTCATAGTCAAGATTGATGTGGACTACCCGAACATGGAGGAAGAGGAAGAGATGATGAGGCTCAAGGAGAGGGAGGAGCAGGTAGTAATACAGAAGATAATAAGCACTCCGGACATACTGGAGATGCAAGAAAAGGCCAAGACCATAACTATGCCCAATGAGGTTACTTCATACATAGCCAGGGTGGTCAATGCGACAAGGAAGGACATACATATAGTCATGGGAGCCAGTCCGAGGGCAGACCTGGCCTTCATGCGCGCGGCCAAGGCCAGGGCGCTGATACAGGGCAGGCAGAGCGTTACCATTGACGATATAAAGTTCCTGGCCAGACCCGTCTTGAGCCACAGGATGGCAGTAAGGTCGACAGGAGGCATAGGAGTCCATGGAATCATAGACGGGATAATAGCTACGCTCAAGTAACGGACGGTATAGCGTAGCCGTGCGGACGGAAATAGGAAAGGTATTTAAAGGGATATATCCTAAGAAGTTATCAGAAATAAAGGCGAGATGACATGAACATATCGAAACACTTGAGGTTGCTCTATCTTATGGCTGTGATAGGGTCGCTCTTCGCTTCAATTGTAGCCGCGCAGAATGCCGGCTCGACAATATCCGCAAGTCTTTGCGGAATAGTCGGATCAGTAGAAACGGTTATAGGCATATTGGCGCTCCTGCTCTTCATAGCTGGAGGTACGCTCTATGCAGGTGCGCATCTTCTTCCTGCGGCAGGAAACCTCAGGGGAAACCTTCAGGGATGGTCTATGGGTATGATAGTAGGAGGCGTAGTAGGCCTTATACTTGTGATACTTGCAGGACCGCTGCTCAGCGTTATCGCGGGAGTCGGAGGCGCAAGTTCAAGCCTGATACCGACAAGCTGCGGAATAATCTGATCTTATATAAGAAATGGATGCCGCACTTGCGGCATCCTTATTTATTCTTAATCGTACCCAGCCCTAGCTGGAATCTTTGGTGATGCAATGGCTGGAGGGAGGAGCAGGATATTCTATTTAGAGTTCATAGCAGCACTGATCCTCTACACAGTATACATTGCAGAATACCTCGCATTCACCCTCTATTACTACGAACCTGCCGTGGTTTACACGATACTGTTCGCAGTATATGCTACATTCTATGTGATGCATAAGGAGAAACCGGAAACCCATGCAGCAGCACTGCATCTCATGTTCGCGCTGCTGGTAGTGCTTTTTGCTGGCATATTCATCGTTTCGGGAACTATACTTGCCTCAGAATTGATAGGGGCATTAAACATGTTTAAGTCGACAGGCCTGTACATAATATTCCTGATCCTGCCATATTTTATCTTCGCGCTTGCCGCATACGCATACTTAGTGGCGAGGAAACGCGGGGCTGCTGTCGCGCTTGTGGCGCTGGGCTTCGCCATAACCATGATTATCTTTTTCTATGTAATTGTTTCGTATCGTTTCGGAGACGAGGTACTGCTTGGATTCAATGCTGTGTTGACAACGCTCAGGGGAGGGAACCCGTACACTACATCTATAGGGAACCAGCTCTACGCGAACTTCACCACTGTGGGAGGGGTAGTCACAACTAACAACAAGTTCGTAGGGTACATGGACTATCCTGCATTGTACTTCGTTTCCTTCATGCCTTTCTACTTCATCTCGCCGCCAACGTGGTATAATATAGGCCATATAGACCTCAACGCACAGGCAGGCGTCTTCCTGGACCTGCTTCTGCTGTCCATGGTCTTTGTGCTTGACAGACGGAAGATATTGCAAGGCCGGCTGGAGGTGATTGCCTTCCTTGCACTTACGCTGGCGGCAGCGGCTTCGGTAACAACATTCATCATGCTCGCCATCATGCTAATAGCATACATGAAGATTGAGAGCAGGTATGCCTTCATACCGATAGGCCTTGCGTTATCCATACAGGAGCAAATCTGGCTTCCGGCAGGATTGCTGCTGATCTACTCGCTCAACAACTATGGATGGAAGAAGGGCCTGCGCGACATAGCAGGGGCTGCTGCGGTTTTCGCTGCGATAAATGGCTATTTCATATTCTTGAATCCACATGCATTCTTCTATGACGTATTCAAGCCCTTGGGGAACATAGTCCCATTCAACAGCACGCCATTCGCTTCGTTGCTGATATACAATTACCATGTGGCACTCTCCTTGTCAGGTATCTTGGTTGCATTGTCTTCGGTAGCAATGGTCCTTCTGCTGCTCTACTGGAACAGGAAGGAATTGATACCGCTGTTTGGGCTGATACCCCTATTCTTCGTTTTCCATTCGCTTCCGGCTTACTACACGTTTTACTTCTTCTTCCTTGTGTACGTCATTGCATTTGAGACTCGAAGAAGCAGGACAAGCGGCATGGCCACCAGATTCCTGCGCAGGAATAGGTACCTATTCTTCGCCTTGCTGGCCGTTGTGGTTGCCGTGTCCATCGCGTTTGCATATATCTCAAACGCATCTTATGCTAGAGATTTCAACCTGAGCGTTGAGAACCAGAGCATCTCCTTCATAGGCAATTCCACAGTATACAAGGCGGACATCTCGTATAGCGACCTTTCGAACAGCTCAGTGTATTTCTATATTCAAGGCTATTCGTCAAACGGTAGCGTTTACACGCTCTACGGCATAGACAATGATAGCCTCATTGGCCTTGGGCCAAGCTGCACCGATTACACGTGCAAGCTCAATCTGAACAGGCTGAACCTCACAGGCAGCGGCAGCTATTCGCTTAGGGCCGTGATAAACGGTAGCAATGAGAGCGCAAGGGTCACTTACCTGCACGCCATCTTTTACAGCGGTCAGTATGTCTATGAGACACGGCCGGTACAGAGCAGCGGATGAACCGGTGCCTGTGCAATATCTTTTTAATTCTTGATATTGATGTTATAGCCTGTCAAGGTGTTGCGGGAATGGGAAACGTATTGAGTGATTCGTGGGAAACGTATGCGGAGAACTGGAAGCTGGTGCTTCTCTTCTCCATACCGTTCATAATAGCGTTTGCCATACCGCTCTTCGCGCCTCTGCCCACGTATGTGACTGCGGGAGGCACTTTCCTGAGGAGCGCCAGCGTCTTCATATCCCCGGACTTTCTCAGCTTCGTAGTGGTGGTGATTGCCATGGTCTTCTCGCTTCTCTTCCTGAGCTTTGCCTTAGTGGCCATAAGCCTGATAGTCAAGGCACGGAAAACGCATGTGAACGTAGGCAAGCGCGTGATGCAGGGAATTGAGAGGCACATAGGAAAAGTTTTCGCAGTTCTTCTTGTCTATTCGCTTATACTTATAGCGATTAACATACTTGGATACATGATAAATGCGCAGGCCCTGGCAACGGCTCTCTTCGGATTCTTCGGCTTCGCCCTGATCTTCTATGTGCCCAGCGCAATCGTAGTGGATAATAAAAGGATCGGCAGGGCCATACGTGACAGCGTGAGGCTCGTGGTTCACGCACCGCAGTACTATCTGCTCTGGCTGGTGCTGCTCACCGCAGCGATCTCTGTTGTAGATACATTATCAATAGCGGTTGCAGGGACAGCCCTGGCAGGATACGTCACACTGATCATCACTTCCGTGCTAATACTTCCATACTTTGTCATATTGCAGTCTGAGTCGTACATGAAGAGATTTGCCCTGCTTACTCACTGACTTGCGCTACCTTTATATTCTGATAATCTAACGTATAAAACATGCTCCAGGCTGGCAAACGGAGGTTCCTGATTCCTTTCATGCTTCTCCTGCTAGCCGTCGGCGCATCGCCACTCGCAGCGGCAGGGGGCGGTGGCATAACATATGAGAATGTCTGCCCCACCGTTATCCCAGGCGGCAGCGCGTCAGGCACGATACCAGGGCCAGACATTGCAACAGCAATAGCCCTTTCGCTCATAGCCCTTGACCTGGCATTCGACATAGTGGCGATAGGATACATAGTAGCGCGAGCATTCAACCTGCGGGGCATGTTCGCATGGGTGCAGGGAGAGTATTACGAGCTCACCAAATCCATATTCGTGGTGATAGCGATTTATGGCGTGCTTGCCGTAGTCAGCGGGCTTGCAATCGCTATTGCACCAACTGCAACACCCACTAGCGGCACCCTGTTTGCCAACGTGGGCTCGCTGATAACAAGCTCAGAGAGTTACCTCTGCACCGCAGAACAGAATATGCTGCCGGGATGGACTTTCATAGGCCAGGCTGCAATAGCAATAGGGCTTGCGCAGGGAACCACGGTGCTGCTTTACCTGCCCATACCAATACCAATACCTTTCATAGGGGTAGGTTTCTCACTAAATTCTGGGTTCAGTGCCAATCCGTACCAGAATTTCATGCTCGAATCCGGAAACATCGTGATCCAGCACTTCGAGTCGATAGTATTCGATATGGTGCAGTTTGTTCTCTTCCCGGTAACATCTATGCTTGATGTCCTGATAACCCTGCTGCCGTTGATTGTTGGACTTGGGCTCTCGGTCTTTATACCGATGGGGCTTGTGATGCGCGCCTTCCCGTTCATACGCGGCATGGGCGGCACGCTCATAGCAATAGGCGTTGCAGCTTCGATAATATTCCCTGCCACGCTTGTACTCTTGGACCAGCCGGTAGCAGCCTGGGCGGCTGCCATGATACCGCCACCATGTGGCACGGGAACGCTCTCGTGCCCTACGCAGGCATGCAACCTTGGCGTTGTCATTTGCACGTCATTCATGGGGGCTCTGGGCGCCGTCCTATCAACTGGATCGCTCACCCAGATAATAGCATATGCCTGGGATTCCTTCGGCGGCATATATGTCTTCATGAACGGCCTGATAAGCACAGGATGGTATGCCACAGTGCAGCTCATACTCTTTGTACTTGACCTTGTGATAATATACCCGCTGACGGATTCGATAGCCAAGATGCTCGGAGGCACGATAAGGCTGCATCTAGGAGGCAAGCTCAAGATGGCATGATTTTATGGATATAGTATTACTGATAACTGCTTATCAGCAAGCCTGCACCTTTGCCGCGATAAACCAGGGAGCGTGGCTGAACATAAACGGGATTGTGATACTGCTTGCACTTGTAATCGGCGCAGGAGTATATGCTATTGCAAGCATGCTGCCTGCATCCACTAGAGAGAAACTACGCGGAGCGGTCAAGACAGAGATGTTCCAGGCAGTACTTTCAGTATTCATAATAATAGCAGTGCTTGCGCTTGCGTATACATCATGCCAAGCGGGCCAGTCGATTACGCAGGAACTCACCACCGGGCTTTACCAGGATCCGATGCAATTTGCACAGTTCTACCTCAGCAACCTCCTCTTCCAGAGATCGAACCAGATCTTCGGGCAGATATACTCAGAGAGTGCAATCTTCCTGGCTGCAGCTCACGTGCTCGAGATGATAGTGGAGAGCGAGGAGATTACGATACTGGGCGGATACGTAGGTGTGCAGCTTAGCAATAACATAACAGGGGTATATTACGGCTACACTGGAGTCATAACAGGCACTTATACAGCAATGCTTGTGGCTTCATATGCCGTGCTGTTCATATTCTACCTGATACTCCCAATAACCCAGGCCCTGGCGCTGACCGTTCTGCTCCCATTGACCATAGTGATAAGATCATGGCCCTTCGGGGGTCCCAGGTTACGGGAGGCAGCAAATTCCTTCTTGGCTATAGCGATAGCCTTCTATTTCATCCTGCCGATCACGATAACCCTGAACAATTACGTTGTTAACTGGATGTATTGCAGCAATTATATCGGGACTGGAACCCCGCTGCAACTCACTTCGCAGAACTGCAACCCATACGCAGACTATGTGCAATTCACCCAATTCGCGAGCCTGCCGGTCAGTTCTCTCTTTACTGCAAACAGCGCAGCCAACATAGTCGGCCCTGGCGGCGGGGTGACACAGGTGCCGGTGGCGTTTTACAGTGGAGTATTCTCAGGGCAGGGCGGACTGGGCTCAATTATAACTGGTTCGCTCAAGATACTGTTCGATGTCCCGGACATCATAGCTGGGTTCGGATATGAGATAGCCGAATATATGTTCGAGAGCATTGTCCTTGTAGCTTTAGACATAGCGATAACTATAGGGTTTGCACAAGGACTGACAAAGGCGCTGAATGCTGCCCCCAACATATTAGGCGCAGGGCCTTTCTGGGGTAATGTTTGATGCACATAAAATACACTTTCGTATTGCTCGGCGCATTCATCTTCATAGCTGGAGCCTCTAACCTGCTCTCTGCAAGCGGAAGCCCTGTGCCCAGCATTACAAACAGTTACCAGGCATTCACAAGCTGGCTGCCGGCCGTATTCGCTGCCATTCTTCTCTCGTTTGCCCTGACCAGCGTGTACTATTTAATAGGCGTGGTGCTGAACAACCAGAAGGCCAAGACAATGGCCATAACTGAATTCTGGCAGGCAGTAGGCACGGCGATCTTAGTCATAGTGATAGTGTGGGTCCTTGGAGTCTTTGGGGCTACTCTGACCTCGACAAAGAGCCTGGTGGTATCGCCAACTGCGATAAGCAATGTATGCACAGCGGCACCGCTGGCTGACTCGCAGTTCCAGTTCACAAGCAGCACATATACGTATCCAGGCGGGCAGCCAAGCCCGACAAACATTGTGTGCTCCGACATAGTGGAGAAAGCGGCTAAGAGCAACAACATAAATACGAATCTAGATTACGGCCTTGCCGCTGCCTACGTAATCTCAGCCAACATGACCAACCAGACTCTGGGCAACCTTAATTCGCTGTATTATTTTGAAGGCACCTCCGGATGGCTGAGGAGTCTGAAGTCGCTAACGGTATTTTGTGTCGGGTATCCAACTCCTCCGTCAGGGCTGGCTAGTGCGCTGCAGTGCGCCAACCCGCTCAACGGCAACGACGCGTTCAAGATAATGTACTCTTACACACCATTCGTTGGATACTACTACCAGAGAGTGTCATTACCACCAGTAGAAATAACTGCCAGTCTGATATTCTACCTTTTCTTCCTGCAAATGACCGGAATCCTTGTAATGCTTTATTGGTGGCCATATCTTCTTGCTGCGGGCATCCTGCTCAGGACGTTCTCATACACCCGCAGGGCAGGCGGCCTTGTCATTGCCTTGGTGATGGTTGCTTTGGTGATATACCCTATAATGTACCTGTTTGAGTACACCTCTCTCTCAAATGGCAACCAGCTCTGCCAGTATAATCCTAGCGGCATAGTGAGCACGCTGACACCGACCCCGGCCACGACAACAGGGCCTGGA
Organism: Microcaldota archaeon; assembly: GCA_021810375.1. Lineage (GTDB taxonomy): Archaea > Micrarchaeota > Micrarchaeia > Micrarchaeales > CABMGC01 > JAKAVK01. Next base: position 27,628 of record JAJZJB010000003.1, on the reverse strand, counting down.
AGCTGCATAGAGCTCATAGGAGCCAACTCACTGCCAGACATGGCAATAAACGAGTTGCCTCTCTCGAGTCCGGGGCCGGCCGCAGGCTCAGCCTCAAGCATGGCAAGTGCAATACAGTACAATATAGATTTCTTCAATTTCCCCAGGGTGTCAGAGGTGCTCAATTATTACGGCTGCTATCCGGACAGCTCCAACCTGCTCGCCATGGAAATGCTCTATTCATCCGAATACCTAATACCAGGATTAGGGGCGGGTACGTCTGTGGTGACAGGTGGATTGTCAGGTTTCATAGGGAGCATAGTCGGAGGTGAAGGAGCTGCGCCAACCCACCTTCCAATACTGCCGGCGATAATAACAGGAGGGCAGCAGCAGAACTGGAACTGCTTCACACCGCAGAACATGGTCGCTGCAGACGAAGCCATCTGGCACGTTTACGGTGTTATGGCTGTGACAGGGTTCATAGTGCCGATACTAAACGTGCTTATAGCATTATCAGCAGTGGTAGGACTCTCTGGACTGTTGGGCGGGGACACAAACATTATAGGCCTCGGGAGGTTCGTATAAAGTGGTTAGATGAACAAAAAGAGCTATATGGCTGTTGCCTTCCTGATGATGGCAGTAGCTATAGCCGGAGCAGTATCCCCGGTTTCCATGCTCCTTGGAAGCACAAGCGCAGGCCCCTCGAGAATACCCGCAGAGGCGCCGGGGAAAGGCATAGCCGAGGCTGTTTTCAACTGCAATACGCTCTTTCAAGAAGGCGCTGCGTACGCCGGCGGCACGCCGCTCGTGAGCCAATGGCTTACAAACGGATCAAACTTCAATTACTTGCTAGGCATAGGCCTGCTGATAATCCTTCTTATTCTGGCATTGGATGGCATATTATATGCCATAGGCAGGGCCTTCGGCATTAACAAGCTGGTTGATTATGTAAGAAGGGAGTATGTAGAGGTACTCGCGAACATAATCATAATAATAGTTGTCCTGGTAGGTGGATTCTATATATTCAACAATGCTTCCATCTTCTTCGGAAATCTTGCTGCTGCGGGTGCAGGAAGCAGCTCAGTGCTGCCACCGCCGCCATCTGGCGCAGCTGGATCCAACGCTTCGCCAGGATTATTCATAAACGTATGCAACAATTACGAAAATTCCATAATAAATAATAACTTGTATAATTACATCAGCGTTGTGCTCTATCTCTTCTTTGTGGAAAGCACTACTAGCACCATAGTCAACGCTGATCCAAACGCATTCGGATTCGCAATCAAGCCATTCACAGGAGTCCAGACACTGCTGACAACCCTATGGTCTGAAGAGGCAATTTCTTTCGCCATAATAAGCATGGGTGCGCTGGTTGTGATACTCTTGTTTGTCATATATTTCCTCTTCCCGATATTCTTCTATGTGGGCATAGTGCTGAGGTGCTTCCCGTGGACGCGTGCTGCCGGAGGGTCAATGCTGGCCCTATTCATCTCATTTTACATCTTCCTGCCTGCGCTCCTCTATGCATTCTCACAGGTAAACGTGAATAGCATTACATTGTGCGGTGGAACCGGGACATTCCCTTCAACCCAGTCCCTTTGCAACAGCGGGCAGGCCATTGGAAATCTTGGGAGCAGCATTTACTCAGATGCAAAAGGCTATCTCGATGCGGTCTTTTCGATAATAGGCGAGACTTCATTCGGAGTGACGATGTTCGAGAATGTAATAGATTTCACCAATGTGGTTGCCTATGCCGTCTTACAGATGATCGGACTGATAATTTCATTCATAATAGCGTACGACCTGCTGGAATTCCTTGGAGATATTCTTGGAGCGCCTTCGCTGCAAAGCAACAGGATCCTTGGCAAGGTGCTATAATGATTACACGTGTAACCGTAAAGAGAGGAAGCATATGAGAAAAGGGAGCTTCGTGATAGTGATGATAGTTGCCCTCGCGGTATTAGCGTATGCGCCGCAGCAGGCTGCAGCGGCAGGATCTTGCACTGGCATATGCTATGACATAACATCACCGTATGTCATAGGAGCAGGCATAGCAGCGATAGGTGTCATACTGGTCGTAGCAATACTTGCAATGATGTACATGCTAAGCCCAGCATTCGGCAACACGCAGATGAGAACGTGGATACGCACAAAGGTATACGACGAGCTTGCGTCTCTGGTGCTGATCTTCATCTTCATAGCCTTCGGCGCACTGGTTGCCACGCTTCCAGTATATGGCGCCATGAACGGCATAGGCCTTGTCAGCAGCGAATGCGGAAATGCCATAACAACGCTAAGTGCGCAGCCTCCGCCACCAGGGCAGGCGGCCGTAAGCTACGATAACCTCTATTTCCTCTCGGTCTGTGACACCTACCAATTCAACCAGGATGTGCAGAATTTCGCAACATCCACATTCTATGTCGCTTCCCTAGTTTCACTTACGCCTACAGCCACATTGTACTTCCCTTCACAGCTGGCAACCAGTGCGACCTTGCCTAGCGTGGTGGGTGGCGGCGGGGTTGGCGGGATAGGGGCGTCTGACGGGCAGGTAGAATCTGGAGAGCCAGATTATACAGACAGCCCAGGTCCGATAAATACGGGTTCTTTCGCCTCTTACAACATAGGCCTTGTGATACCCTTAAATTTCATGCCGATACAGCCCGTATTCCACTACTTTGTACCGTTACTGAATTCTCTTTACCTATTCTTCATATTAAGCCAGGTGCAGCTCATGCTCATCTCGGCTTCAGGGATAATATACGCCATACTCATGGCCGTAGGGCTTATTGCAAGGTCGTTTGGAGTGACCAGGACATTTGGGGGTGCGCTAATCGCATTTGCGCTTGGCATAGGGATTATATACCCGCTCATGACTGCAGTAACACTTGGATTCTTGACGCATGCGTTGGACACGGCCGAGGTGCAGTTCTGCCAGTTCTCATTCGGTATAGGAGCGGCCTTTGGGGCTACCTGCCCTGCCGGAAGCGTAGTAGGGACCATTGTCAATATGATTGCCACATGGGTTAGCAACACCTTCAGTTTATTCCTGGGGCACTTTAGCAATGCGGCTTATGCACAGTCATTGCTCCCGGTCATTGTACCGCTCTTCAGGGCATATGCGATATACGGGGCATTCGTGGCCATAGGGCTTACTTTCCTTCCGTTGCTTAGCCTTACCGTGGTTGACGTATTTATAGTAGATTTCTCAACAGCAATAGGGGAGCGCATGGACTTCCTTTCCCTGCTTACGAGGCTGGTATGATGAATAAGATCGCGCTTGCAATGATACTTGCTCTCATCTTAGTGGCAATGCCACTAGGAGCGCAAGGAAATCCCATATCGCAATATTGTGGAAATGTAAATAAGCTTGGGGCCAATGCAATAGTAAGCGTAGTTGCGCCGTGGTATTGCAACACCATAAATGCAGCTGCAGTAAAGGTATGGAGCAATTGGGAGCCCATAGCAATAGCGGCCACGCTCTTCTCTTTCTCGATAGCGGCGCTGATCATAATGATTGGCATAGGCATAAGGAATGACCGTGTTCGCATTTTCGGCATGGGAGAGCTCTATGAAGCCATAGCAACTGCAACAATCGTAATACTGTTTACATTCGTAGCGGCGCTTATGTTCGGGCTGCTGCCGGGCTTCTTCGTGGGCAGTTATAACCCGTACAGCTATGCCTTAAATAACATAAATTATACCATAGGCCAGACAGATGGCCTGGTAGCGCAGCTCTATGCGATAGGATCTGTAGATTATTACTATGCTTCGCAGGTGTACTCAACGTGCATTGCTGAAACAGCATTCAAGTGCCAGTTCCAGAGCAGCTTCTTCCCGCCGATCTTCAAGTACGCGGTAGTGTACTTATTCTTCTGGCCGGCATCTGCTCTTATAGAGCTCATAGTGCCGGGACTGATGGCCCTTAACCTGGAATTTTACCTAATAATATTCATGATGTATGCCGCAATACCCGTATTCCTTATACCAGGGGTAATCTTCAGGGCGTTGATACCGACAAGGCATCTCGGCGGAATGCTAATGGCGATAGCCATAGGATTCTATTTCTTCATGCCGATATTATTTGGCATTGCATTTGCCCAGATAGCAGGAACGCAGGGAGGCACGGCCTCGCAATTAAGTGCAATTTCAGGAGCCCTGGGACGCTATGGCGGGTGTACCCCAGGCTCGGCGAGCTGCAAGGATGCAGTGCAGAACTCAGCGTCTCCGTCTTCTCCTCTTGTCGAGGAGATTAGCACTGCTTCCAGCGCAATGGGCGCCTTCTGGCTATCCGTTCTCTTCTATCCTGCCCTGATCAGCGCCATGACTTATGCTTTCATAACCCAGATAGCAGAACTGCTGGGCGGCATGGCAAGGACTTCATCTAGGCTCAGGGGACTCTGATATTCTCACACAAATAAATTCTGTAAGCTCCTCTTCTCCAGGTTAGGATACTTATTGAATGCATCCTGTAGCTTAGGTATTGAAGATCTTCCTTGCAGTAGCACGATCCCTAAGCCTGCGCGTCACGTACAATGCGAATACTAATGCAACAGCACCCAGAGTGCCTGCAGCAGCAGGTATGTTGGACTTGGCAGGATACCTGTACGAGTAATTGACGCTGCATGCCTTACCGCCAATGACTATCGTACCGCGCTCCATTACTGCAGAAAGCTTCTCGTCTGAGCTCCAATACGCATATATCTTCATGTTTGCACGCTGGTTCCGGCTCCCGGCCATGAAGGCGCGCGCCTTGTTCGGAGGGAAAACGGACAGGAATCCGGGAAGCGGCCTGTAGAAAGCTACAGAGTTGCCTGACACAACGCCGTCGACTTTTGTCTCGCTTGGATAATCGCTCGCAAAATCTCTTGCGCTCTTCGCGTATGCATACCTTATTCTGCGTTCAAGGCCTATGGATGCGCTTGTGCTGCATGCTTGCAGGGCCGGACGACCTTTTGGCACTGCAATGGCCTGCGGGTACTCTGCTTTTATGTCGCATGAGATGCCGTTTGTAGCAATATTGCCGTATTCGCTCACTTTCACAGTGCCTGCGGCTGCATGTGCAGTGAAGTTTATGAATCCTCTCTGGCTTGCAGGCCCAGGGATGTTGGCCTGAGCAAACCGTGATCCGGATTGCGAGTCGTAGTATGAAGTGGCTAAGAGCAGGTTGCCTTCTATGATTGCGTAGCCGCTTGCAGTTGAGTTGCTCGGTATTAGGGTCTTGCTGTCCTGCTGCAGAAGCGTGTATAGGGCGGTGCTCACGCCTTTTGATGCAGAAGGCTTGCACGCAGGAGCCGAAGGCACGTTTGAGCCGGCGTCGTTATGGGAGGTTGGTGCAGCATATGCAAGCGTTGCAGGGGCAAGCGCTATTGCAGCTGAAATTGCCGCAGACCTTGCAAGCGTCTTCAAGGCACTGCCTGGCATGGTCCTGTAAGCCGTTATCGTCATAATCTTCCTTTACGGTTTGGTTTCCTTGCTATATAAGAGTTTGCTAATGCAGGTTTGCACCTTGGATTAGAGTCAGTTAAAGCGAGGCGGCAATGCCTATATAAAGTTTAACAGCGTGATATTCTTGCGATGGTGGAGACTTGGCCTTCGAATTCAGGTGGATATTGTTCATTTCTCTGGTGGCTGCCTCACTTGCCTTCATATTAGTGGGGGTGGCGGCTGGGCCCGGGCTCGGGATACTGAAGTTCATAATGGGGCTTCTAGCAATCCTGTGCGACATACTAGCGATGGCAAGCCGCTACTACACGTACCTTTTTGATCCCCTCAGGAAGATGAAGGGAAAGAAATTGGTGCTGGATAGCGGAGATCCATATATAATGTCGCCTTCAGGCACTGCGATAATGAAGCGGGTTGGAGACCTGGTCTATGCAACTGTGTTTGTGAAGATACCGATATACAGGTCGGGCACGGAAATGGAGGACCAGGAAAAGATAGACTTTGCCACAAGCTTTGGCAAGATGCTCTCGATAATAAAGGAACCGTTCAGGATAAGCACGCAGCTTTACGTGCTCAACAAAGACGAATATATAGAAAAGATACGCGCAAAGCTAAACGAGGCGCAGGATAAGTACAACCAGATCATGAATAAGGAAGGGGGCGGCACGGCCAAGAAAGAGGTGGCTCCAGAGGTAGAGCACCTGAGAGGGAAAGTAACGATGTGGAGGAACATGCTGGAGAGCGTCAGCAGGGCGAAGTCGCACTCGATGATGTCTTATGCGATGGTGAGTGCCACCGGAAGCTCAGAGGAGGAAGCAGTAAACCTTGCAATATCCAAAGGGGACGAACTAGCGGCAGGAATCAGTTCCACGTATGGCATCAGCGCTTCGCTTGCGACGGGAAAAGAGATACTGCAACTCATTGAACCGGAACAGATGATACCGATAGCAAACCTGAGCTCGCAGATAAGCGTGAGGAGCGGATTGAAACAGGTGTGAGAATGGTAGATGAGGAATCAATTGTATACCTTGCAGCAACGGCCCTTGTAGCCCTGCTACTTATACTTACAAGCACTGATTATGGGATTCTTGGTTACGTAATGGTGATCCTGACTATATTCGGCATGGGCATAATACTAGCCATAAATTACGTTGACTTCCTTGTCTTTCCTGCCATTATGAAGGCGTTCCACCTGAGGATCATACCTGCAAACGGCATAATGCTCTCGGAGGGCAACGATGCAGTAGTGAAAGTAACGAACGGGGTCTATTATGCGACAGGTTATCTCACAGGGAATGTGTACGGATACGTATTCACTTCCCAGCAACCGGAACAGAATGAGACGGACCTATCGGGTGCTGTGGATAGGTGGGAAAGGATAGCAATGAACATAGACTTCCCGTTCAAGTTCAATCTTATAACTATACCTGAGGATGTGCAGAAATACAGGGACGAGCTTGACGGCCAGAGGGGGTATCTCGAATTCCAGATTTCTAGGGAGATGAATGCCACCAATCCGAACACGATGAGCCTTGAGGCGCTCCAGAGGCGCATGCAGATAATACAGCAGAGGATGGACAGGGTATCTGCAGGGGAACGACCCTTGAATGTCGTAATGTATATAGAGTCTACAGCAGTAGGCGTGAGCGAGAAAGAGGCACTTGACGCAGTCAGCCTGCAGCTGAACCAGCTCCAGACCCTTTTCAATGCGCTGGACTTAAGCATATTCAGGGTGACTGGCAGGGAAGTGCATTACCTCCATGACTTTGATTACAGGATACCGGGGGAAGCTGAATTACTGAAAATGTTCCAGACGCAGAAATAGTTTATCGGTAGAATATTATGTCATTGATAAGGATCCAGAACATAATGAGCAACGAGGTGGCCAAGAGGGTCTTCCTGACAAGACCCCCAGAGCCGCCTTTTGAGTACTTGCTCAATGACCCTACGGACTCGATATTCATAGGCACCACGAAACTATTCGGCGTGCCTTTCACGTGGAGCTTTGCCACGCTTACAAACCCGCATCTTGCCGTAGTGGGAATCACAGGCGCAGGAAAGAGCTTTTTTGTCAAGACCTTCCTTATTAGGGCGAGCTACATCTGGAACACCAATGCCATAATAGTTGACTGGGCAGGAGAGTACAAGGCCTGGGTAAAGCAGAGCGGCGGGGTAATAATCTCGCTATCAAAAGGCGACTACATAAACATCATGGATCTCTCAGGAATGAAGCCCATAGACAGGGTAAAGCAGATCATGAACTCTTTTGATATACTAACTGACATAGGCGATTATCCAGAACAGAGGCGTCTCACCGGGGAAGCGATGGAGCAGGCGTATGTCAACGCGGGGTTCGTGCTCTCCTCGGTACCTGAAGCGGGCAGGGATGCGCCTACGCTGAAGGATGTCACAACATTGCTGGAGGAGAAGCTCCAGGATGGCTCATACGAGTACCCTGCAGAGTTGGAGAACGCACTTTACAGGCTGCGCCAGTTCACTAGGGAAGGAGAGGACTATTTCGCAAGGAAATCCACCATAGATATAGGCAAACTGGCTTCCTCGGGCCTGGTCGACATGGACCTCTCAGGCCTGCCTGACGAGAAATTCAGGGCCCTGGCGGCCATGTTCATACTTCAGACGTTGAAGGAGAAGATGCGCGCCGAGGGATGGAGCAGCAGCAAGGGCCTGAAGGCAATAGTCGTGCTAGACGAGGCATGGAAAGTGGCAAGCGATGACAGGAGCGACGCAATAACGATAGTTAGGGAGGGGAGAAAGTACCAATTCGGGCTCATAGTAGCATCACAGAACCCTACCGACGTGAATGAGGCCATATTCTCTAATGTAGGCACCACGGTTATGCTTAGGATCAGGTTCGAGAAGTTCATGAATTACCTGCAGGGATCGCTGAACTTCTCCAATTTCATGAGATCTGCGATAGGAAAGTTCGGGGTAGGCCAGGCAGCCTTCGACATGTCATTCCATGCAGCCGTACAGTTCCCTGACGTTTTCCTACTTGAGAGGATAGTCGGCGAAGAGCCGCTAGACGTTTACACCATAAATATCTCGGAGATACTTACTCAGTCAGAACTTGCAGACACAAGCATACAGAAAGAGTATTACTTCGAGAGGATAGACCTTAATTCCAAGATGATAGAGTCGGGCATAAGCTCTGATATAATAATATCCATCTTCAATGACCTTGACAAGAAGGAGCGCATAGCGGATGTCAGGGACCTGGTGCGGCTCATGATGAAGCGCGGAGTGAGCAAGGAAGTTGTCGTGGTCTTCCTGAGGAGCATGAAAATGGTGGACACCACAATAACCAGGGTATTTTCATACGTGTGAATTGAATGGCAAACACATTCGTGATCAACAGGATAAAGCTCGAGCAGGTCCTCGCAGCATTCAAGGTCAGCACCAAGAACATAGACGACATGCTCAACCAGATCAACAAGACGCACAGGCACATAAACGCGCTGGCCTTTGTAAGCATGCTGCGGAGGTATGGAGTCAGACCGGCAGATGCGTCAAACATACTCAGGAGAATAGGCGTCGATGACGTTACGATAACAGACATATTCAACATGCTTGACGAGCAGAACATAAGCGAGACATACGGGAAAGTGGTAGAACTTAACGTAGATTAGTGATTATCATGGCAGCCAAAGGTTTTGTGTGCATCATATGCGGCAAGGAGAAGCAGGGAATACGGGTGAAGAGCGACTGGGTGCTCGAGTCAATGCGCTGGTTCAAGAGAAACATAACCAGGAACGCAAGGGACAATATCCTGGTGGTGTGCAAGGAGGACTGGCCGCAGTACAACAAGGCAAGGAAGAAATTCACCGGAAGGCGCATGCTCTACGTTGGCCTTGGGATCATATTTGTAATATTAGGATTGCTTACAGGGCCCAGCTTGAAGACCTTCGCGCTCACCCTGGCCATACTGGCCTTCTTTTATCTGCTCTCCCTGCTTAGTTACATGCCTGCCCTCGACCTTGGCAACGGAGGGACAGCGAAGGGAAAGGCGGCTCGGGGAACAACCAAGTCTCGGCGGTTCCTCGGCACATAACGCGCATGCATGCTCTCAGCGGCAATAGGGCAAGTATAAGAAAGTTCCTATCTCAATAACTATATAGCTTGGTTTGATGAGCATGACCGCAGAGACAGTGACCATCCCGAAAGTCGAGGAGGTCACTTTCGGTGGAGCCCTGAACGGCACACTGGAGCAGGCGCTTGCGCGGATCTCGCAGATACCTTTCTATTCTATTAAGTTAGAGGATGGGAAGCTGGTTGCTGCGCGAATAGAGAGCAGGAACATAAACAAGAAGCCATACCTTTTCTACATGATAGAGATCTCTAAGGACTCAATAGGAGCCATATACTCGATCCCACCAGACACGAGCGACCGCATGAGGAGGGCATACGTCATAAAAGATATGATATCCATGCTCTCCATACTTTCTGGCATATTCAAGATAGATGAGACTAGGTTCTACCAGTATGTAGATTCGGTAGTGGATGACCTGCTTAAAGGGCTCTCGGACAACTACAGTAGCTTGTTCAACAAGTATGATTCGCAGCTTTCCGAGTATAGGGAGCTAAAAAGGCTAAACCTCGAATTGAGCGCGGCAAACAGAAACCTCACAGTTCAGACAAGCCAGCTTAACGAGGAGAACAAGAAGCTGAAGGAAGACATCGCAGCATTGCAGAAGTACTCCGATCAAGCGCTTATGAATATGGTAATGGACTGGATAGAAGTGCACAACAGCACAATAGATGTAGGCGAGTTTGCCAAGGCATACAATATAGTGCAGCCAAGGGTAGAGCAGATACTTGATAAGATGGTGTCACAAGGATACCTCGAACTGAAGGAGTGACATGCAGTACTCAGTGTCAGTAAAGAGGAGGTTCAAGTACGTCAAGACCTACAGGGTCATAAAGCGTGTGAACGACCAGTCCAATGCCGTTTCACGGTTCGTACAGGCCCTGCTTGAGAAGTACCTTGTTAAGGGCAAGGGCACTTGAATGAGGGCCTACATGGAATCGAAGATACGCATAATAGTGGTTGTGCTAGCGGTCATAGCACTCGCAGTGCTGTTGATGGTAGGATATATCGCGATCTCAATAGGCGGGCTGAACTTTAAGTCCGCTCCGGAGGTGAACGGAACCATAGCTGGCAATATCTCGATAGCCAGGGATAATCTCCTCGTATACAACAACTCCCAGGACATCGTAGGATATGCATTGCTGAGCTACAGGCTTTCCAATGCAACTGCTATGAACGTATCGCTGGCAATGTACTCAAAGCAACCTGTAGAGCGCGTATATCTTGCAGACTCGCTGATAGGAGCGGTTGATTATTGCATACAGTGCTTCCAGACCAGTTCGCTGGAAGACGCGTTGCAGGTCTCGCTCAGACAGCACGGATTGATAGAAAACGCCACTAGCTTCAACCTTGTCTCACTGGAGAACCTGAGTACTGTACCAGACAATTCGATAATAGTGCTTGCTACCGGGCTCATTCCAGGTAGCCTGCTGCCGGGCCAGCCCTTTGCAGGCATAGATCTCACTGGAAACGAGACGCTTCTTGGTCTACTCGCACGAGGAGACTCAGTCATATATGTAGGTACTAACTTTTCTGGGGCCATAGGGCTTCAGGGAGGCAGATTCGTAACACCGCAATCAAATCTTGCTTTGCTCAACTACTCTGGCATAGCAACGCTTCCTTTCCGATCGGGGCAGACTGTCTTAAACAGTAGCATGCAACTTAACCTGCATTTTTCATCCCCGACTTTCAGGTTCTACCGCGGCATAGAGGAAGAGGGAAACGTAAGCTGGATAAATGTAGAAAATGGAACTCTTATAGCACTGAGCAACTACCCCACAGCAGGATGGAACAACGCCAGCTCGCTTGCAAATGACATAGCAACAATGATAGACTCGAAGTTCTGGTTCAACAGGCTCACATACGGATACGCAAAGTACAATATAACAAATGCCACGGCCATAGGAACAGCGCCGGTGCTTACACTCCAGCAGCAGGCAGGCTACCCTATAAACGAATCCGAAGCGCTCCGGTATCAGGACAGCTATTCAGTAGCACAGATATTCATCAGCAATGACAGATACCAGGTTGAGACTCAGATACCTTTCATGTCGGAGTTCCTTTCTGATGGTCTGGTAAGCATGCAGCCGATAGTAGGTGAGACACAGATAGTGCCTATAACGATAAGCAGCTCCAACGCGCTCGACCAGCAGACATCTTTCCACCTGAGCATACTCAACCTGAGCGGGAACCTCTTTGGCTCGCTGCCTGTTGGTTTCTTCAGCAAGCCATTCAGCGTGCAGCAGTATTCCCATTTCTCGCTTCCAAGTGGCTATTACATAGCAGAACTGCAGGACATCAGTTCAACGCCATACACAGCAACGCTCTTCCAGGTCGCGAATGTGACTTTTAGCCCTGTTGCGCTCAACTTCAAGAACAACACCTTCATATTCAACGTATCCAGCAACCATATACCGTTATACAATATATCTTATACAGTCAGCGTGAACGGCGCATATACGGAGAATGGAAAGACAACGCAGAATGGCAAACTGATCTATGCATTACCAAGCGGTGCGGTGGAGCAATATGGGCAGAAGACATTCGCGTTTGGCATGTTTGGGACTACATATGAGTATAAGGTAGGCTATATTCAGCCAGCTGGCATATCGATCCCACCGCTTTACATAGAATTCGGCATAGCAATAGCCATCGTAGTCCTTCTAAACGTCCTGTTGAAGGCTCCTGCACAGGACGATTACTTCATAGACGTGCCTAACTTCCCACCGGCAAGGAGGGTGAAGCTTAAGACCGACAGGAATGCAATAACCGGCATTTTCGACTCTGTAAACTACACATACAGGTGGAAATACATGCCGTTGACAGCAGAGGAGGTAAAGAACGGCGTCAGCTCGAACATACGGTATGAGAACGTGCCAATAGCAATAACCCTGCAGAACACCACAGCCGTGCTAAACAAACTGGCAAACGAGGGTGCTCTGGTGGCAAGCGGGGGATATTATGCTCCTGTCAAGTGGATTACGGAATCGCACCACGATATAGAGTATCTGACAATATTCAGGAAATTAAGGGATTACTGCGTGCAGAATGCGATGCTCTTCACGGATCTTGATGCAGATCCGCACATTGACATGATAATAACCAAGAGGGGATCGCAAGCCCATGTGATAATATATTCCTCCATATCTGGAATGAAGGATGTTGCGCTGAACAACGCTTACAAGGTATATGTAGTATTTCTTTCTGAGATGCAGAAGCTTGACTTCGTTGGCAGGCTCTATAACTCGTATGGTGATGATGCGGAGCTTCTAAAGATGGGCATAGAATATTCTTATATAATACTTATAGACACGGATAACCTCGACCAGTTCATCCTATAGTATGTGGCCACAGCATCTTGGAGCCCCGATACACGGCCTTGGGCTAGGTTGTATAGGGAAGCGAATAACTCATTGAGGTGTAGGGATAATGTGCATGACTCGCGTTATTGCGAATACTCGCCGCACGTAATGGCCTGGCCATGCCTCATGCTGGGAGGAGAAATTCGCGCGATTTGTTATTCCTCCGGCTCTTCGCCGGCGGCATCGGCTTCCGAATTTTCCTTCTGCTCGGGGTCCCCCTCTTCGGTGTCCTTATACCGATTCTCTATGAGCCTGGTCAGCGACTTCTTGATTTGGTCCTTGTTCTGACCTGTCACGTCGCTCAGGTCAGTAGACATTTGGTCTACATATCTCATGAGGGCATTAAGCCTCGTCTCCTTAAGTTCCCTGCTCTTTATGCCGCTTATATGGCGCTGGAGGGCTCTACCGCAGTCTTGCACAGCGAGCTTTATCTCTTCTATTATCTCGTCTTCCTGTGCAATAGCCTGTTTGCCCACTCCTGAATAAGGTATGTAAACGCTGGATACGTTGACCACTACGCTGACTGGCTCCTCCTCGAACTTGCTTATGCCATATCTCTTCCAGTCTATTCCGTTTACAGCGGTAGTTATTGCGCAGCTTGACCCATCGAAGAGCAGCGGCACCTTGTTTGCAAAACGGAGTATGCTCCCCTTGGATCCCTCAGCGGTTGCTCTACCGGCATTTCCGCCGTATGCTATGCATGACTCGATTACAAAAGGTATTCCGCCCCTGAAGACCTTTGGTCTGCGCTCTATAACTGCGCTGAACTGCGGATTAAGTATGTTCTTTGTTGCAACTTCCATCTGGGTCTCGCCTATCGTTGAGAGTGAATCGAGATCCGGTGCAATCCACTTTATCTGGTGTATGGCCTTGATCAGCTTCTCCGCATCTGACCATGCAAGCGTGTGTGGATCCATGGCCATGTCGATCTCAGGGGCAATAGCATGGAGTTCGTCGACCTTGTTCTGGGTCACCCTGGAGAATGCCTCGATAAGGAAAGCAGATAGTCTTCGGTTCTCGCTCAGGTGCGCTGCATCGAGCAGGTCGCTTGTGCCTATACCCAGTGGGTGTGGTTTTATCTGCTTAGGCTTCTTCGGGAGTTCCTGGACAGATCTTAGAAAAACCACTTCCTTGCCGTCAGGCTCCACCAGCTTTATGCTCGCATGCGGGTTGGAGAGTGCTGTTCTCTTGAGATATTCATATATGCCGTGGTCGCTGGACTCGTATTTTACGTCTCCGAAATCGCCGCTGATGACTGTTCCGCGGAAATCCCCGTCCAGCTTCTCCAGATTGGCGATAAGGGGCTTGTTCGATTTAATGTCAAGTGAGAGATCACATTCGTACGCACCCTTTCCAGTTCCCGATTTGACATGTATCGGCTTTCCTGTAGTGACCTGCGCATAAAGGGTGCATCCGGTTGCGCCAATGCCCTGCTGGCCCCTCTGCTGTATGTACCTGTGGAACTTGGTTCCCGCAAGTATCGTGGCAAGGGCCTTACCTATGTGGCTCTGGGGTATGCCTGGTCCGTTGTCGGCAACAAGCACATGGTATTTGTCCTCTGCAACCTGTTTTACCTCGACAGTTATATCCGGAAGTATGTTGGCCTCCTCTGTTGCATCGAGGGAATTCGTAACATATTCATGGACTATAGTAGTCAGGGACCTTACCTTTCCCGAATACCCAAGCATCTGGCTGTTCTTCCTGAAGAATTCGGATATCGAGTACTGCTTGAACTGTTTGAAGATCTCGTCGGCGTTTAGTGTCGCTCGTGGTTCTGCCATGATTATCTTGCCTCTTCCTCGGTTTTCCTGCGGGCCTGTTCCATCAGGCGATATGCTTTCTTGTGCGTGCCGCCGCCAAGGAGCGTTTCTATGCCAGTCACTGCTATGCCTATTCCCTCTACTTTTCCTATTATGCTTATTGTGTCACCATATATGGAGATTTCGGTCTCGCTCACCGATTCTATATATCCTTTTGACCTGCCGGATTCTCCTATTATCCGGGCCTTTAACCTCTTTATCTGTTCCTTATTTCTAAACATATCCCTCAGGTCTATATACTTGAAGAAATATGTGTCGTCGAGGAGCTTGTATGCAGAATTGAGAGTGAACCCTCTCCCGAACGCCTGCACCACGTTCCTCGCATTATACTCGTCATATGGCTCTCCGGTTAAGATAATCTCGTTCGCGTCGCGTATCTCTATCTTGCATTTGAGTTTCTTCCGAAGCTCCTTGAGTGTCTTCAGGTCAAGTACTTTGGCCCTCTCCTTTGGAATCAGTATATGCTCCATGTTCTATGCCTATTGAAAACATATCTATCAACGAACAAAGTATTTAAAAGGCTGATTAGAGAATATGCATATGTTAAGTTGACCTCGGAGTAGCGAGGTAAGCTGCTCTGCTTTTTTTATTGCCTGATAATTCCACTAAAGCGCAAGGTTTATAAATATGTATTTTCTCATACATGATTGCTTCATGATTCTTTCGTGATACCAACACGAAACAATCGTGATATATGAACAGATCTTGAATGATCTGTAAAAATTTCGCAATGGGGTTGTGGTGTGGCTAAGGATAGGGAACAAATAATGAAGGAACTTGATGCCCTTAAAAGCGAGGTAGAGGAGCTCTCAAAAGAGACGCCTCCAGGAGAATCCCATGACTCTGACGCAGACGGTGTAACGGCATTGCTGAGATATATGTTAGAGGAGAGGGAAAGGACAAACAAGAAGTTGGATGAGATGAAGGAGAAGATAATAGCGCTGGGCAATGCTGTTAAGAGCATATACATGAGCGAACAGCAGCCCGAGCAGGTGCAGGAACGGATGGAAGTGGCGCTCTCCGGCATCGACACGGCAGTGCTTGACTTCATACAATCGAAGGGCATGGCCTGTGCCGATGATCTCATGGAGTTCATGAAGTACAGGGGAAGGAATGGTGCCTGCGCAAGACTGAACAGGCTTTATATGCGGGGCTTGCTCGAGAGGCACCAATTAGGTCACAAGGTTTACTACAGATATGCTGGCAAGGCGACCAATACACTTATTATATCACCTCCACAATAAGGAATCTGGCCTGTCTGCCAGGACAGGCCTTCCTTTCTTTTTTGTTCCTTTAGTGCAAGCTCAGGAATAGTTCGATAGCTTAATATTAACTCGATGATAATCAATCCTTTATGCAGAATGTTATATCGCTGACCCATGCTACCGATATAGACGGCGTAGGCAGCGCCGCGCTTATAAGGATGAAGTACGGCATTCCTCTTGGCAGAATGTTCTTTGCAGATTACAGCCTTGAGGTCCTGGCTAAGGTAGAGAAAGAGGTGAAGGATGCCATAGGAGATGGGACTACGCTCATTATAGCGGATCTTGCAGTTAATGATAGGACCATGCCATATTTCATGCGCATAGTCAAGTCAGTGAAGGCAAGAAATGGCAGGGTCTTCTGGTTTGACCATCATCCGTGGTCTGAGAATGCCGAGAGAGTGCTGGCTGGGCTGTGCGATGTGGCAATACTGGGAGAGAACGAGAAGTATTGCGGTGCAGAGATAACCAGGATAGAGCTTGGCGTGAACAGCAGGTTCGCGAAAGATTTTTGCAGGATAGTGCACTATTCAGATTTCAACATAAAGCCGAAGACGAAGGGCGATTACGAGACCATAGGGTATTATGCGCTTAGCATAGCCTCATACCATCTCAAGAGCCATGAGGACAGTACAAAGGCGCTGAGGCACATCGCATACGTCATTTCTAGAGGCAGGCTCCTCGACAAGAAGATAAAGGACGATGCAAGACGGTTCAGGAGGATGAATGACCGGGAGGTTGAAAAGATGCTCAGGAAGGTATATTTGAGCAAGGACATGGCCGTAGGCTTTGCAGGGCACGTGCAGAAGACATACGCGTGCATGAAGCTGATCGAGAAGACTGGCAAGGACATCGGCATATATGTAAATTTAAAGGATGGGCGGGGTCATATGCGCAGCATAAAAAGCGACGTCTCTAGGCTTGCCGGCAAGTTCCATGGCGGCGGTCACATCCATGCGGCAGGGTTTTCCCCCGATTTCAATAGATACAATGGTCTTAAGAAGGAAAGCGACAGGATAAGGTTTGTTGAAGACCTTCAGCAAGCGGCAGGCAGACTGCGTATATTCTCAAATGTCAAGGAGGGCAAGAAAGGCAGGAGCAGCAGAAAGCCGATGTTCAATTGAGAAAGGCAAAGGCAAAGTTTATAGAGTACCAGTAAGACAACATTATTGATGCAATGACGTTCAGGAAGGTTGATGCCGGGAGGATTATACACCACATAGGCGAGATGGTCTGGGTCAAGGAGACCGGAAAAGTGCCCGTATGCAGCATTCTCAGATACATAAGCATAAACAATGAGCGCATTGAGCTCGTTGGGAGGAAGATTCCGTTTGATTCTATAGAACAGATAAGGCTATTTTCTGGGCAGGTACTTTACGAGAATAGAAAGATGGTTGGGCTTGCAGGCCTGCGGAGATCGGTATGAGGCAGATAAGGATAGGTTATGGCATAGACTCGCATAGAATAGAGTCCAGAAAGATAGTGTCAGTACTGTATAGGCAGGAGCCCAAACCGTTGATGCTTGCAGGAGTGCTAGTTTCAGTGGAACTTAGCCCAATTGCACATTCAGACGGAGATGTGGTCCTGCACGCAGTGGCGAATGCCATATTCAGCGCCGCGGGGAAACGCGACATAGGGCATTACTTCCCAGACTCGGATATGAGATGGCACAATGCGGACAGCAGAGCCATGGTTGGTGAGGCGCTTAAGATCGTAAGGAAGGACGGATGGAAACCTGTTAACGTGGCTGTTGCAATAATCGCAAAGCAGCCCAGGCTGGACACGCATGTGGATAATATGGTAGGGAGCCTTTCCGGCATTCTTGGCTTCAAGTCCAAGGTAGATAGGGTGGGCATAACCGTAACAAGCGGCGAAGGCCTTGGCGAAGCAGGCGCGGGAGAATGCATAGAGGCACACGCAACAGCGCTTCTCAGGCGTTGAGATGCGGCTTATGCAAGCGTGCCGTAGCCCGAGAGTTTCCATCTTTGCGAGAAGTTCCTGAGCACGGAGATCTTCTCGGACTTGTCCGCACAGATGGTGTGTTTCAGCCCTATCTCGAGCTTATTCTTCTTTATTTTCGTTATATAGCCAACCACTGTCCCTGTGCCTATGCCTAGCAACACCAGCTCATCAGGCCTGAAAGACTGCTTTGGTATGTCGTCCCTGTTTAAGGAGTTGTAATTTATCGTTATGCTGTTTGTTGATTGCGGCAGCTTGTCCTTGTGGCCGACTATCTGGCCTACAAGCCCGTCGGCTTTTGTAAGTGAAGGGTCCATGCTGGTGCCTACTGCTATCAGTCCGCCGGGTATTGCCTCGTCAAGCTCCTCGGAGCCTGCAGAAAGGCTCTCGATGCGGGTTACTATAGGCTCGAATGTCTCCTTCTTGCTCTTATCCTTGGCCATGTTTATGCCGGGCCGTATCTCTATCTCGTCTCCAACCTTGAACTTGCCGCGTATTATTGATCCGCCTATGACCCCGCCGACAAGTTTCTTTATTGATGTTCCGGGCTTGTTCACATCGAACGACCTTGCTACGTAGAGTATAGGATCAGCAGAAACATCCCTCTCCGGAACCTTGATCTTCATTATCTCGTCAAGCAGGGCATCCACGTTTATGTTCTTGTTAGCCATCACCGGGACTATCGGTGCGTTCTCGATTTTGCTCCCTTTTATGAAGTTACGTATCTGGTCGTAATGCTTCTTCGCCCTCTCCTTTCCCACAACATCGATCTTTGTCTGCACTATTATGACATTGTTTATGCCAAGCGCATTGATAAGCATAAGGTGCTCCCTTGTCTGCGGCATTGGCGCAGGCTCTGCGGCAGATATCACGAAGAGCGCGGCATCGATTATGTTTGACCCGGCTATTGCCGTAGCCATTAGAGTCTCGTGGCCCGGGGAATCAAGGAGTGATATCCTGCGGACTTCTTCTGGGGTGGCGCCGCCCGGGCATTTGGCATCTGTGGTAAACGGGTATAGCCCCGCATCCTTGCACCTCCTTATTATAGTATCGGCATATCCCAACTTTATAGTCATGCTCCTCTTTACGCTCTCGCTGTGCTTGTCAGTCCACTGGTGCGTGAGCGCAGCTGTGAGAGTTGTCTTTCCGTGGTCTACATGGCCAAGTGTCCCTATGTTCAATTCGCTTTGTTTCAGCATAAGATCCAGTCTCAAATAAAGTTAGGCAGAACGGTATTTATCTTGCTCTATAAGTATTTAATTATAGCTGTTTTTAGCGTTAGAATCTAGCTACTCCCGGACTTCGATTCCAATGCAGTCCTCTTTGCCTCCTGTGGCATTCTCACGCAGACGGGCGTGTGGGCTTCCTCTGCGTAATGCAATAACAGTATCACGCAAAGGATGCTCTTTGTCTGCTTCTGGGCATTGCCTTATGATAAGCTGGCTATTCTGCCTTCTTCTCCTTTGGTTTGAAGAGCTGTTCTAGAGTATGCGTGCCCATCTCCACTATCACAGTATTGATCTGCGATGTGTCTGTGCTCACTGTGTTCCCCCTTATCAGGCGCCTTGCCCTGTATCCCTTCTTTGCTCCCCTTATGCCCGGGGCGTTGCTCAGGAGCGGCCTGGCTTTCCTTGTCCCGTCGATTTCCCTCCTGGAAGGCGAACCGGTATTATCAGTCAGCCCTGTTATCTGCAGCTTCATTCCGTCAAACTTTATCGTTGATCCTTCTATCTGCTCCCCTATCTTCCTTCCCACCACCATTGCCTCGAATTCCTTTGGCACTTCTGCCTGTGCGGTCTTTCCACTCTTCTTGTCAGAATATACAATCTTCATAAAATCACTCGATCAGCGGTACATTGATTCTGGCTCTTCCTTGAACCTCTTGATGCGCTCCGCAAGCTCCTTGGGTACTGTAGGCCTGACGTCCTGCATTGCCTTCATGAAGTCCTCCTTATTAACCACATCGCGCTTGTTCCTTATCGCATTCATTCCGGCTTCCCTGCAGATGTTCTCGATCTCAGCACTCGTGTAGTTCTCCGTAAGTCTTGCGAATTCCGATAGGACTACGCTCTTGTCCAGAGGCATCCTCTTGGTATGTATCTCGAATATCTTGATCCTTGCATTCTCGTCAGGCATTGGTATCTCGATTATCTTGTCGAACCTTCCAGGCCTGAGAAGCGCGTAGTCAACCTTCTCCGGGTTATTTGTAGCTGCCAATATCACAACGTCCTTAGTCTCCTGCAACCCGTCCATCTCTGTGAGCAGCGTATCTACAACTCTCTCGCTGACATGCGAGTCTGCTGAGTACTCGCTTCTGGGTAGCGCTATTGCGTCTATCTCGTCGATGAATATTATGCACGGAGCGGCAAGCCTTGCCTTCCTGAATATCTCGCGTATGGTCTTCTCGCTCTCCCCTACATACTTGCTTAGTATCTCGGGCCCTTTTATTGATATGAAGTTGGCTTCCCTCTCAGTAGCAACGGCCTTGGCAAGCAGGGTCTTTCCAGTCCCTGGAGGCCCGACCAGCAGCATGCCCTTGATGGGGCGTATGCCCATCTTCTTAAACTGCTCTGGATTCTTTAGCGGCAGCTCGACTGCTTCCTTTATCTCCTCGCGTATGTGGTCCAGGCCGCCGATGTCAGTCCAATGCACATTTGGCCTTTCCACAAAGACTTCCCTGAGTGCGCTTGGTTGTATGTTCTTCATGGCGCTCATGAAGTCTTCGCGGGTGACTGTCAGATTGAGCAGGATCTCGGAAGGGATTGACTGCTTGTCTATTATTTTCGGGAGTATGCTCCTAAGCGTCGACATAGCCGCTTCCCTGACAAGGGCATTAAGGTCAGCGCCGGTGTATCCGTGCGTTATGTTGGCCAATTCATCCACGCTCACATCCTTTGCTATGGGCATGTTCCTTGTGTGTATCTGAAGTATCTCCTTTCTCGCATTGCGGCTAGGCACTCCGATTTCTATCTCCCTGTCGAATCTGCCAGGCCTTCTCAACGCTGCTTCTATGGCATCCGGCCTGTTTGTAGCGGCAAGCACTATCACCTGGCCGCGGTGCGGCATTCCGTCCATAAGGGTTAGCAGCTGCGAGACCATTCTGCGCTCTACCTCGTTGGTAGCTTCCTCCCTCTTGGGCGCTATCGCATCGATCTCATCCATGAATATGATTGTCGGAGCCTTCTCGTTTGCATCCTTGAATATTTCCCTGAGCTTCTCCTCGCTCTCGCCTACAAATTTAGACACAAGCTCTGGCCCCGAGACCGCTATGAAATTTGCATCGCTCTCGTTAGCGACAGCCTTTGCGAGCAGGGTCTTTCCAGTCCCTGGAGGGCCATAGAGAAGCACTCCGCGTGGAGGTTCTATGCCAAGGCGCTCGAAGAGTTCCGGATACCTTATTGGCAGCTCTACCATTTCCCTTATCTTCTGCTTCACATCATCAAGCCCGCCGATATCTTCGTAATGAACATCTCCTATCTTTACCAGCGATTCGGATACCGGCTCGTCCTTCACTATGAAGTGCGTGTCCTTGGTGACCCTGACCACTCCGTGCGGAACCACCTGTATGACCAGAAAATTGAACACTAGCCCGAACATCGGTATTGGCACGGAATCGCCCTTCACAAGCGGCCTGTTCTCAAGCCTTCTCTTTGCATATTCAGAGAAGTCTGGAGAGAGCGGCGGCTTCTGGCTTGGGGGCGGTGCAAGGACTATCCTTTCAGCATCCTTTACGGTGGCCTTGGATATGAATACCTTGTCACCTATGCCTGCGCCAACATTCTGCCTGAGATAACCGTCAATCCTTATGAATCCGAGCCCTTCGTCGCTAGGGTGCGCCTGCCACACGGTAGCGGCAGTGGTCTTCAGTTTTCCCTTTATCTCTATTATGTCCCCAGACACGACATCAAGGATCTTTCTCGACCTGGCGTCTATCCTGGCTATGCTCCTGCCAGAATCTGTCACCAATGCATCTGCTACAGTCAATTCCACTCCGTTTGCCATGTTAAGTGCCTTTTTTCACAATTTTGAGGAAAATAGTTACTATATATATCCCGGCAAGCCATTATAAACTTTGCCCCATCGTATGCATTTATCCGGGCGAAGGCCAATTTAACGTTGGCATAGGCTGCAATGCAGTCTGCGCAATGCATAATAATGCTGAACAAGGTTTACGGTAATTTATTAAAGCAGGAATCCAAATGGTATTGATTCTTCTATGCCCAGGGAAAATATTGTGGCAGTGATAGACAAAGGAGGCAGGGGAGCAGTGCTTGCTAGCAAGTATCTCCAGAGCCCGGATGTTGACAGGATCATTGCCATACCTGGAAACGACATGATGGCGCAGGGCAAGGAGAAACCCGTTGAGACATATCCTATGCTCAGGACAACCGATGTCAATGAGATAGCGGACCTGTGTAGAAGCCGCAATGTCGCGCTAGCCGATGTATCCAGTTCAAAGGCGGTTAGGGCAGGACTGGCGGATGCACTACGGGCCAATGGGGTAGCTACCGTAGGGCCAGGCATGCGCGCGGGGGAAATAGAATGGAGCAAGGCCTTTGCAAGGGAATTTGGCAAGAGGCACATGATACCCCAGCCAGAGTTTTACATAGCCGTGGGCATACCGCCAGCTATGAGGTATGTGGACACCAGGGCATTCAGGCCCCTGTTCATAAAAGCCGATGGATTGATGGGAGGAAGCGGCTCGATAGGAGCCCTAACCATAGAAGAGGCCAGGATTGCAATAAAAAAGCTTGGTTGGACCAAGTCCCCTTTACACAAGAAAGTAGTTATAGAGGAATGGCTCACAGGCGATGGCATGATCACAGGGGAGGAATTCTCAGCGTTCGCTATGAGTGATGGGCGTGATGTGCAATTGCTAGGATTTGCGCAGGATTACAACAAAGCTGAGAGTGGGGAGAGAGGCAGCAATACAGGCGGCATGGGAGCCAGCACCCCGCATTCGGCAATCACGCCTGCAATCGAGGAATACACCACGATACTCTTTGACCGCGCGATAAGATGCCTCAAGAAAGAAGGCAGGAAGTACAATGGAGTGCTTTACATGGGAGGCATGCTTGTACATAAGGACGGAGAACTAAGGCTCTACGTACTTGAATGGAATGCAAGATGGGGAGAACCAGAAGCGCAGGTGGTGGTTCCGGGAATAATTGATGATTATTTCAGACTCAACATGGGTGTTGCGCGCGGGGAGATAACATCCCACAGGATAGCCAATGATGGAAAGGCAAGGGTCGCAGTCACGGCTGCAGCCAGGGGCTACCCTGAAGACTACAGCAAGGCAATTGGCAAGGAGATCGTAGGGCTTGACAGGGCAGCCAAGGTTGATGGCGTCACTATATTCGGGGCAGGAGTGAAGATCGAGAATGGCAGATATTATGCCAATGGCGGAAGGCTCTTCTATGTGGTTGCAGAGGACTGGAACACGAATGGCGCAAGGGAGAGGGCATACGCTGCCATGTCTGAAATACAGGTAGAGGACAACAACCTTCATTTCAGGGATGATATCGGCATGCCGCACATGGACAGGATACTGAGGCATTGAAACGCAGTGGGATTGGGCACAAACCATGAACAGCAGAAAACCAGTAGTTTACATCGCAAACCCGTCAGGTTTCTCTGATGCTGGGAGGCTCTGGCTTGCCGAGGTTGTTGTGCCTAAACTTGCATCTGCAGGTTTCGAGGTCATAAACCCATTCGATCAAGTGATGGGCAAGACTAACACAGAATTGCGCAATTCGATGGAAGCAATGTCGCACAACGAAGCGATAGGCATAGGCACGGACAATTTCGCCAAGATTGATGGCTCTGGATTCATCTTCGCGATACTTGATGGCACAGATGTGGATAGTGGCACGTCTATTGAGATAGGTTACGGGTATGCGAGCGGAAAGAAGGTGGTTGGGTATAGGGGCGACTTCAGGGCTACAGCAGATGCCGGGGCATGCAAGGCAAACCTGCAGGTGGAAACTGCTATAGAGCTTTCCGGAGGCCATATCCATTATGACATAGGCGACGCAGTGGCCGAGCTGGAAAGGCTGGCTCTCGGGCAGTAAGGAGCCTTATGCCGCATAAGCAAATTCTTATAAATATTGCCAGCCAATAGAGATAGGCAATTCTTAACGGTTATTCTGAAAAAGTATGGTGCTTATTCATGGGAAAATTCTCATTGGCCGATGAAAATCTGGCGAACGTAATGATCTGCAGAAGATGCAAGTCAAGGAACATAATGTCGGCGCAGAAGTGCAGGAAGTGCGGCTACAAGTACCTCAGGCCGAAGAGGAAGGAGAAGCGCGTCAAGAAGTGATCTTAAAGTTTGAATTGAGTGAATCGAATGGAAGAGTTATCACCTATAGAGAAGCTGGTCGTCCAGGCAATGCAGGAGCTTGGAGCCACTAAGGAGGACAAGAAGAAAACTGCCGACGACATAGCCAAGAAATGCAACAGGCCGAAGAGCATGGTAACCAATGCGCTCGTCGCTCTTGGAAACAAGGGAATGGTCAAGCGCGTGGTGCGCGAGAAGGCCTCCGGCTATTACGTTGAAGCAACTGCAACGGCATAACCGGGTCTTGCGATGGCGGAGACCGGGGATTCCCTAGACTTCATGGCCAGGTACAATGGCTGGGTAGTTTCAAGGAGCCTTGTGGTAACACCATCGACAAACCCGAAGGACATAGCCTTGTTCCTCATTTCCATAAGGGAAGACGTGGACAAGAGGGCATTTCAGATCCTTGGAATCGATATAAAAGCTATAGACGCTTATTCTGAGAAGATTACTAGCAAGCTGCCAAAAGGCAGCTACAAGGAACTTGTTGGGATATACAAGGCTCTGGGTTCGCCAGAGGTTGAGGAGATTGTCAACAGAGCCTCTGGTGCCAGGGAAGAGCTCAAGCCCTTCGCAAAGGCATACATACTGAGGAGCGCCCTGGAAAAGATGGGCCTTGACCATTACATAAGGAGCAGCAGCAAACCGTTTTCAGGAAAAGCCGTGTGGAAGCAGGGCTCCGGGCTGCAATCCGACGGGATTGTCTTCATGGCTAAGTATGGAGACTGGGTCTCGGTAAAGAAGATGTCGATAACCAAGGATACTAAGCCGGAGGAGGTCGCTGCGCACCTTTCATCGATACGCATGGCAACGGACAGGAAGGCTGCGCAGATACTGGGAATTGATACGGATGTGCTGGAAGCCTATGCAACAAACTTCATGGGGACCATGAGGAAAAGCGCCGCAAACCTGGAGAAGATAACAAACGCTCTTGGCGAAGCTGAGGCTATGAAGGAAATCGAGTCCTCATGCAAAGGCGACAAGGAATTGGGAAACGCGGCAAAGACATACCTATTCAGCGTAATGCTTAGCAACCTTAAGCTTGACCTGGAAGTGAGCCCTGAGACACTTATGAGTATGTTCCCGGGGTTGAAGATACCAAAGCCCAAGGGCAATTTCGGTGGAAAGAAGAAAAAGAAGGCGCAGTAGACTATCCCATGGTCATGAATTCCGTCTTGACCTGGTGCATTGAATTCAGGGTATGGGTTTTTTCTATTCCATGCAGCGATAGGACCTTTTTTGCGAATTCGTAATATTCCGCTATGTCCTTTGTCCTTACCTTGATTATTATCTCCCATTGCCCGGTCACGATGTCTACGCTCTCTATGTTGCCATATTTTGCCAGCTCTCCGGCCACTACCTCGGGGCTCTTGTATTCCTGTTTGCCAAGGCTTATCAGCACATAAGTACAGAACCCTTCGCCGATCTTGTTGTAGTCGAATACGGCCTTGTAGGACTTTATTGTACCGTCGTGCTCCATCTGTTTCACATTATAGTGCACGGTTGTCGACTTGGAGTGCAGTTTTGACGCAAGATCCGATATCCTTGGGGTGCAGCTGCCTTTCTTTAACAGCTCTATTATGCCTGGCCTAAGGTTTTTCATGATTTGAATATTATTCTAATATATTAATAAATATTGCTTATTTGTTGACTTTTATTCAATAACGTATATATACGTGGTGAACCATAAACATATTTATCAATCTTGTAGGTTTAGCTTATGGTAACTAGGACAAGGGTGCGCAGGCTGGTGGATAGCAACATTGCAGAGTACAATGGCCTGATAAGCCCGTTCGAGATGAAGAGGGAGGATGGGCTTAGAATCACTGCAGGAGCTCGCAGGACAGTCGAGGATGGAAGGGGTGCTGTGAGGCGGATACTTTCAGGTAGGGATCGGAGGGTGCTCATGATAGTGGGACCTTGCTCGAGCAGGGATTTAGAAGAACACAAGGACTTTGCTGCCAGGCTCAAAACACTGAGCAGGGAACTAGATGACATATTCTTTTTTGTTCAGCGTGTTTATTTCGAGAAGCCCAGGACCAGTGTTGGGTGGAAGGGACTTATAAACGAGCCTTACCTGGACGGAATGCAGCATACGGATGAGGGTTTAAGGCTGGCAAGGAGGATCCTTATGCACAATGCCAATATAGGGTTGCCCTCAGCCACGGAGTTTCTGGAGCCTTTTGTACCGCAGTACATAGGCGACCTGGTATCTTGGGCCGCAATAGGAGCGAGGACAGTGGAATCGCCAACACACAGGCAGATGGCATCCGGGCTTTCCATGCCGGTAGGGTTCAAGAACAACACTTATGGGGACGTGAAAACGGCTGTAAATGCAGTAATAGCAGCACGGCAGCCGCAATGGTTCTTTGGAATTGATGAAAAAGGAAAGGCGGCAATGGTTAACACATTTGGAAACAGTAACGCGCATATAGTGTTGAGGGGCGGGGACTCTGGCCCGAACTATGGCAGGAAGAGCGTTGGAAAGGCCCTCGGGCTCCTGAAACATGCAGGCTTGCCAATGCGCCTGGTTGTGGATTGCAGCCATGGCAACTCAAACAAGGATTATAGGAGGCAACCGGAGATACTGGATAACCTGGTAAGGCAGATAGCCGGGGGAAACCGAGGCATCGTGGGACTGATGCTCGAATCGAACATATACGAAGGGAGGCAGGACTTTTCCGGGAACCCAAAGAGCCTTAGGTATGGCGTCTCGATAACCGACGGCTGCATCTCGTGGGATACCACTGAAAGAGCCATTAGGGATGCTTACAAGGTGCTTGCAAGGGAATAGGCTATTTCTCGCTTACTATGGAATAGGTAACGGTATTGATGTCCTTGCAGCTTTTCACCGCGCCGAAGAAATTCCTTGTTACCTGCGCCGTTGTCTCCAGGTTAAGTATGTCAATGCAGGTTCCAGCATGGTGGTGATGCATCTCCGATTTAATGTTGTCCTCGAACCTGTGCAATACGTCTGAAACGTTGTCCTTCTTTGTATCTGCGTATGTCAGCACGAAAACGCTCTCTACGTTCCCCTTAAGCGAATTCACGCTGTCATACTCCTTTGCGAGGCTCTCGAGCGCGCTCCTAAGCATCTTAGACCTACTCTTGAAGCCAAGCTTCTTCTGTACCTCCTCAAGGCGCTTTAGCTCAGTCCTGTCCATCGAAATGCTGAGTATTTCCATTTTAGACCATTAGTAAACTGCCCATAAAAGATTAATAAGCCTTGGTCTTATAGTTACTAACTTTATACATGATGTTTAATAATATTATATCATTAATCATCAATAGGATAATTATTAGTGATTGAGGAAGATGACGCTATTTAAGTAGGTATCTGTAGAGACACAGGAAAT
>JAJZJB010000023.1 GCA_021810375.1 Microcaldota archaeon | reverse complement strand
GGCAGAATGGAAAGACAAGAGGTAATGAAATGAAGACAAACATCTTAATTGCGGCAATATTTATGCTACTGGTTTCTGCAACAGCTGTCTATGCAGGCACAGGCGGTCCGGCACCAGTTCCTGCGCCACCTGGATACAATCTCACTACAAACGCAACGGCACTCTGCCGCGGCCAGACAAACTACATACCAATAACAATAACCAACCACGGAACAGGGGACATAGGATCAATGCAAGATACCACGCTCGGCCTTGTTACAACCCGCGGCATGCTTGCAAGCACACTAGACATAGGCACAGTGCCAGCGAATACTGTCAAGACATACAAGTTCCCTGTTTTCGTTGATGCAAATGCATCACTCTATATCCCGACCGGCATAACCATAAATTATTTCTATTATGAAGTATACACGGACAGCGAAGTGCAGAACATGAGTTTTACCACGCGCGCATGTGCGGAACCTATCACGGCAACAATCTCCCCAAAAATAATCACTGCGGGGGCAATAGAGAATCTTACCCTCAACATAACAAATGCGGGCTCATATACTCTTAACGCGCTTTCTGTATCCCTCAATGTACCTGCATCCGATGCAGCGCTGCTTGGCAACCAACCAATAGAAATAAACTCCATAAGACCGCATAGCTCGATGATATTGAGCCAGCAGGTATACGTCTCAAAGAACGCATCGCAGAGCTTCCCTGCAAATCTAACCATAGACTATTACAACGGCACGGCCCTGAGCCAGGCCTGGAATGACACGCAGCTATTGACAACTGGCATAATAAACATAACTTCGTCGAGCCTCACGCTCTCCCCCACAGTGCCGTCTCCAGGAAGCATATTCTCAATATCATTAGTATTAACCAACACCGGCTCGTCCGGAGCTTCCGCCGTGACAGCTGCAATAGTTCCAACAAACGGCATTTCAGCATACGGCGGCAATTCCGTGTTCATCGGCAGCGTCGGCGCAGACAGCCAAGTCCCGGTTACTCTCTCCGCCACAACAGACCCGTCGATGCATAACGGCGTATACCAGATCCCTATCCAGATAAACTACCTGAACGGGCTGCGGCAGAACGTGAGCCAGAGCATAACGGTTCCAGTGCAGATTCTTGCATCAAACGCGATAAACGTTACCGCTATAAGGAGTCGCGCATCGGGAGGTAGCGGTCTTCTTGTACTGGTGCTCATAATAATCATAATAGTACTTCTGGTCTTATACTACAGGGAGAGGAAGAAAATCAGCAGGCATATGAAATGAGGTTAAATGACCTTCTCTGGCTGAGCTACAACGATTTGACGGAGAAGAAGGTGCGGACAGTACTTACCATCCTAATGGTAATGATAGGTGTTGCGTCTATCGTTGCACTCACATCGCTGACTGCAGGCATCAGCGCAAGCGTCCAGAATTCCCTTAATACCCTGGGCCCAACTTCTATAATACTCTCCAGCCCCAAGGGATTCACTGTTACCGACACCGCAGAGCTATCGTCTCTCCCCAACGTAAGTGCAGTAATACCAGTGCTGGAAGGCTCCGGGTATGTGCTAGCAAACGGGCAGAACACATCAGTGACTATAGTAGGCATATCTACCACCGATCTTTCCGAGCTCCTGAATGGGGTCAACCTATATGCAGGATCGCTCTACCAAGATTCGATATCCACGCTTGCTGTGGTTGGGCAGAACGTGGCCTTTCCCTCTTCCCTTGCAGGAGGACAGAACCTGAGGGTCGGGTACCCCGCGACGCTCTATACCGTATCTGGGAGAAGTGCCACTGGAACTACGATATCCATAGTAGGCATACTCCAGCCATATTCAAGCCTAATAGTGCCTATCGATACAGCAGTCATAATGTCGATGCCTGCTGCTGAGCTGCTCCTGCACAGATCCTCGTACAGCACAATACTGGTCAAGGCCACAAACACATCCACAGTAGCTGGCGTTGCGCAGCAGATAACCAACATCTACGGAAGTTCGGTAACTGTCACCACCACGCAGGAAATAGCACAAACGGCATCATCAATTATAGGATCCATAACCATTCTCCTGGTGATAATCGCCGGGATATCGCTGCTTGTAGCTGCGATAGGGATAATGAACATAATGCTTATCTCAGTATATGAGAGAACCCACGACATCGGCATATTAAAGTCGATAGGCTTCAAGAACCACCATATACTGTTGATATTCCTTACACAGGCACTTATAATCGGCGTTGCAGGAGGCATTGTGGGGATCACGGTAGGAGCCGGAGGCGCATACGGGCTCTCCTTCCTTGCTTCGCATGCATCATCCTCAAGCACCACTGCCCCAACAGCCGCAGGAAATGCACCGCCTGCGAGGGGCGGCGGAGTTGCCTTTGGAGGAGGCAGGGCAGGCGCTGCTAGCGCATCTTCCAGTTCATCATCGATATCATTCTCGCCCGTCTTCAGCCCCGAAACCATCTTATTGGCCATCTTAGTTGCAGTGGTTGTAAGCGCAATAGCCGGCGTGTATCCTGCATGGCGTGCGTCAAAGCTTGAGCCTATAGAGGCACTTAGGCAGCTCTGACCATCCCAGATATAAATGTGAAGATGCAGATTTATAGGGCAAACCTGCTCCACCACAACTAATAAATACGTTGAGAATCAATAAGAATTACATATTCCTATAAGAATTAGAGTATCTTCTCGGATATCCAATTCCTGGAACAATAAAGGTGTAAAATTGCCAAAACCAATGCATAGGTCAAGCAGTTTCAGGCGCTTGGACAGGGTAACACCAAGCAAGAGACACGTCATACATTACGAGAGGCGCGGAGGGTCCCTGCCCCATTGCGCAATATGCAGGAAAGAGCTCAACGGCATCTCGTCACAGAGGGGCAAGGCCAAGAGCAGGAAGTCCAATTCCCGTCTTTTCGGAGGGGTCCTCTGCTCGGCATGCTCCAGCAATGTAATAAAGCTGGCCAGCAGGATAGAGCATGGGGAGATGCGCGTGAATGACATAGGCATAAGAGAGCGCAATTACGTGCTCCAGATGATCTCCCACTGAAGGCAAGTCTCATGAAAGCCATAATTATCTCCGGCATGCCTGCAGCAGGCAAGACCACCGTAGCCTGGATACTTTCAGGAAAGCTCGGAGTTCCCGTAATAGGCGGCGGAGAGATACTCAAGGAGATGGCCATCGACAGGGGATACAAGCCTGGCGGAGAGAGTTGGTGGGACACTCCCGACGGGATAAAGTTCCTGAGGGAAAGGGAGACAAACCCCGGATTCGACAAGGAAGTCGATGCGAGGCTTGAAGAGAAGATAAGGCACGGCAACATAGTAGTCACAAGTTATACCGCGCCATGGCTCTCCAAGGACGGCTTCAAGGTATGGCTCGACGCAGGAGAGAAGAACCGCGCCGAAAGGATGGCAAAGAGGGACGGTTCTGATATAGCGCAGACAATAAGCACAACCAAGATAAGAGATGACGAGAACTATAGGCTCTACAAGAAGCTGTACAACATGGAGTTTGGAAAGGACAAGGTCCCATTTGACCTGATAATAGACACTAACAATATCAACGCAGGGCAGGTTGCTGACAAGATAATACAAAAACTGAAGGAGCTCAAGTTGATTGACGCTTAAATAAGGTGAAGATATGGCATTGGTTGAACAAGGCAGAGTATGCATAAAGCGCTTCGGAAGGGACGCAGGAGACAAGGCTGTCGTTACGAAAGTGATAGACGCCAATTACGTTACGATAGTCACTTCTTCAAGGCCGAAGGAGAGGAAATCTAACATAAAGCACCTGGAATTCCTGAATGAGAAGATAGATCCTGCGAGCAAAGAGCAGCTTGCTAAAGCGCTTGAAGTAGAGGCTTCAAAGTTGAAGTAGAACGCGCTTGCAATTCCTCTACAGAGCGGCACTTCTTGCAGTTCACCGGGATTCATGGCATCCTGGATATGCCCTCCACAAGGCATTCAGATAAAGATAAATATGCACTTATGTTGATATTATAGACCAAATATGCCATCTAGACTCTCTAAGAAGGCGCGCAGCATCCTCAAGCGCGACAGGAAGGTTCTCCTTACGACTACGAGGGTGCCATATCCTTTCATAGCTTCACGCGGCGAAGGCGATTTCGCATACGACATAGACGGCAACAAGTTCATAGACTTCACAAGTTTTATAGCAGTATATAACTTCGGCATAGGCTCCCCTGCCTCTGTGCGCAGTGCCATAAGCAAGCAGGCCGGAAAGCTCATGCACTCCGCATTCTACGACTTCAACGCTCAGGAACCAGTAGAATATGCCGAGAAACTGCTGACTATGTTCCCAAAAAGCTTCGGAAGAATGTTTTTCTCCAACTCAGGCACCGAGGCCAATGAAGCCGCATTGAAATTCTCGAGATTATTCACCAAAAGGCAGTACACGCTTGCATTCTATGGCGCATTCCACGGCAGGACCCTGGGCTCGCTGGGCCTCACCGCGTCAAGGGTGGTCCAGCATGAACGTTTTGGCCCATTCAATTCTGTCATACACGTGCCATATGCATACTGCTACAGATGCCCATTCGGTAAAGAATACCCATCGTGCGGTATTGCCTGCGCCGATTACATAAAAAAGAACGCCCTCTCCAAAGACGTCTCGCCAAGAGAGGTAAGTGCCATATTCATTGAGCCTATGCAGGGCGAGGGCGGATACATAGCGCCCCCGAAGGAATTCGTGAAGGAGATCCGGAAGATAGCTACCGAGAACGGCATACTCCTTGTATCTGACGAAGTGCAAGCAGGATATATGCGCACAGGAAAGTTCCTCGCCATGGACAATTTCGGCGTTGAAGCAGACATATACACCATGGCAAAGGCATCAGGCGGCGGACTCCCGCTGGGAATAACTGTAACCAGGTCGTCTCTCGGGGATATTCCTGAAGGCGCCCATTCCAACACTTTCGGCGGAAATCTTGCTTCCATAGCTGGGGCATCAGCTGTTCTCGACTACGTGAAGAAGAACATGTCCATGCTTACCAAGGCCTCGGACGAAAAGTCCAGGTTTATCATGAAGCGGCTTGATGAGATGAAGGAGAGATATGAAATACTTGGAGATGTCAGAGGTCTCGGGATGATGATAGGCATCGAGCTCGTGACAGACAAGGAATCAAAGACACCAGCAGCAACGCAGCGCGACGAAGTACTCAAGCACTGCTATAGCAAAGGGCTCCTGCTCCTGCCTGCCGGAGTCTCATCCATACGCATTATACCTCCCCTGACTGTATCAAGACCAAGCCTTGAGAAAGGGCTGGACATACTCGAAGAAGCAATAAAGGCAACAAATGCCAGGACAAAGTGATGCAACGAACCTCATCAAGCTCGTAATAGAATTGCTCATAGCGCTGATAATAATAGCGGTATTTGTAAGCTTTGTCTTCCCACCACTCTGCCACCTTGGCGTACAGCTCCTCTGCAGCCTTTAGCGTCATGGTCATGTAGAAAACCCCTGCCACGGCTGGGAAGGGGTGGCGAATAGAATGGCAAGAGCGGTCAGGAGCAGGTTTGCTTATGGCCCTCGAGCCCTACTGAGATCCGGCAGCACAAGCCCGGGCTAGAGATATTTCATAAGGCTGAACTGGCCCTCGGTAGCAGAAACATCTATTTCACCCTTTCCGAATATGGTATTTATCTCGTCACGCACAAGAGCGAGCCTCTGCTTGATATAAGGATCAAGGTCATACCTGTCTGCGAGCGCCATTGCCATCAGCAAATACTTCTCTATGCCTCCCTTTGATATGGTCAGCAGGAGCTTCCCTCCATCTCGTGTGCATTTCCCCGAGAGCGGGACCCTCCTGAACTTCGCATTGCACGATGAGCACCTGAAGGTCTGCCTGGAAAATGAGTGAAGGTTGCCTATCAGGTCGGGCATGAAATGGCTTGTTATGACCCTTCTTGCAGCATCAGCCTTATCCACCGAATATATCTTGTCCATAAGCCCGAATTCAGCATCAACCTTCTCCTGCATCGTCTTCAGCTCAGCATATAAGCTTCTTTTCGGAGAATTGTTCACTGCATTCTTGGAAGAGCCATGCGTGAACCACAGGTTCCTGTATACTGAATTGTTCCCGAGCCTGTTCTCGACCATTTCCAGCTGCGCCTCTGAAGGCGATGCATAGTCGAATGTCTTGTTGTAGAACGAGATCGGATATGCGGTCACTACTTCCATCGCGTGAACCTCGTCGTCTACCTCGTCTGGCTTGTTGTTCAGCGTGAGTATCAGCGGCGTATCCATGGTTCCGCCAACAGTTTCTGGAAGATATTCCTTGGAGAAGTTTACCAATGCATCCATGAGGAGCATGGTAGTGTCCTCGTCACCGTCGCAGTTCCTTCTCCTGGCCGATATGGTGTATGGATGCGCAAAGCCCACATTTGCAGACGTGACCCCTATTATCCTGTTAAGCACCCCGCATGAGGTATGCGGCGAAAGGGTTATCACCAATGCTCCTATCATGTCCTGCGCCTTCGATGCATTATAGAATCTTGGGAGCTTGTAATAGCGCTCAAGCAGATCGTCGATGAACTTTGCTATCAAGTACATGTCCTCTATGCCTTTCTTGTTCAGCACAACGTCCTGATGCATCATCTCTACAAGCTGGTTCTCATCAACCAAGTCGTTACCGAGGTAGTCCTTGGTGTAACCAAGGCTGCGCAGCTTCTCCACGCTGACCCCTATCTCTGCAGGGTAGAAGTGCGTCAGCGGCGCATCAGTAGCATCAAACCTTGCTGTGCCGTCCTTGAACATGTGCACGTTGTAGGTGGCCCTAAGTATGCCTTTCTCCACCGGTTCCGCAACCCTGTTCTCATTGGCCAGCCCCTTAACACCCTTAACCACTCCGGGGAGTTTGGACATCCCTATGTTCCTGAGCGCATTGGATATGAGCTTTGTCAGGTTTATCTCGCGTTCCTCGAATGCAACTGTGTCAGTGCCACAGGCCTCGCAGGTTCCTCCAGTAGAAAGCCTGCCACACGAAGGGCATTTGCCCTCCAGCCGCGCAACCTTGCCACAGTCATAGCAGTACCGCGTCTCTATGAGCAACTTGCAGGAAGGGCACCTGTACCTGGCCACTTCCGCTCTCAGGCCTGACCTGAATTTCTTCGAGTCCACAGCATAAGCCGAGGTTATATTCCTATCCTTCCCCCCATAGGCTCCTATTGGAAAGAGCACATTGGGAGATGGTTTCATGAGCCTCTCCCTCGCCTTCTCGGGCCTGCCTATCCTGGCCCCGATATACGTAGATCGTTTGGCCACCTTGAAAGGTGCAACTCTATTTATAAGCGCTAGCGCATCAGTTGCTTCCAATGAGTATTTCTCAAGCACCAGCTCATCCACTTTCAGTGTGCCATCATCTCCAGAGGCGAAGCCGAGGCTGGCCAGCAAGGATTGGGCATAGTCCTTTGACAGCACCACCTTTCCATCTACATATGCATGAGGCACGCACATGAGCTCTAGCGCCCTCTTGGACTCTGCCGTTACTGGAAACTCTATCTTTTCTACTTGGAAAACGTTCTCACCCGTTACTTTCCCATTTCTTATTATGGATAAAGCAATCTCCTCGAGCGCTTGCGGTGTTGATGCCTGGAACTCGAACAGGAATTTGGGGTGCATTGGGATGCCATACGCCAAAGACGTTCTATACGCATCCTCAAACGTTATCTTTCTATGCTCTGGCACTTCAGCGCCTTTTTCCGCAAGCTGTGCAGACCACAATTCCTCTACGTAGCTGCTAGGCTGCAATGGCGTGTTAGACTTTCTGAAGTCGCCGTAAGTGGCTAGCAAGTCTCCCATCGAGATCAGCTCCACAACATCATCCTTGAGTCTCACTGCGGTCTCAGCATCATCGATGCGCATGGCATCGCCATTCTTCAGCCTGACAAATGGCCCCTCTATCGAGTCTACGGGAAGAGCAACGCATCCTTTTCCAGGAAGCTCTATCTTCATTTGCGTGCCTATTGCTATGAAACCCATAGTAAGCACCATTGTCGCCGGGCTGATCCCCTTCGCAGCTATGCCTGTGAACCTGCTCCTGCCATACCTGAGCCTGAACCCTCCTATTCTGCCAGGGTAAGCCAGTATCGGCCTCCCCGCAGCAAGGTCTTCTAGGAAAACGCTTGTGCTCTTGCCGCTGCTCTCAACCTTCTTGACTTGCACCTTTATTATGCCATTGAGCCATTCCCAATCCAGACCGAATGCCTTTACCTCCTTGAGCAGCTTCTTGGCCTTCTGTGCGATGCCCTCGCACACTACAAGCGGAATGCCTCCACGTACCCTGTTGGGTATGGCAATCTCCTTGCCGTCAAGGCCAAGCCTGTACAGGTTCCCATGCACCCCCACCTCAATCTTTTCAGTTGGCACGCCATCTATGCACACGGGGCAATTGCTCACTATCACCCTTATATCATCATCTGGGGGTCGATACTGGAGTCTTGCAGCACGCGTATGGTAGAGCTCTGACTCCTCGACATACCTTTCTATCTCATCCATGGTTGGTTTGTAAGCTCCTATTCCGAAGAATCTTCGTGCGTAGTCCGCAAGGGCCACAGAAAGCGCAGCTGCAGTTCCTCCAGCGCCTCTGATCGGCCCGGCATATACGACTGCTATGTAATCCGTGCCATCCCTATTCCTGTATGCCTTGATTCCCTGTATGCCTTCTGTAGGCGCAACCAGTATCCCCTCCGTAAGTATTGCGCTCCCCACTCTTACTGCAGTTTCTATCCTCTTGTACTTCTCGCTACTATCAAATGCGGGGTTTGTGCATATCTCTTTTGCCACGCTGAATGCAAGCTTTGTCCTTGATTGCCCCGTGAAGCTCTTGCGTATGAGCTCCGCTATGCCTTCCATACCAGTGAGCCCTTCAACCCTGCTTGCAAGGTCCGGCGCGGGCTTTATCTCTACATATGGCTTCGGGTCAAGTCCCTCTGCCCTTGCCTTGTTGGCAAGTTCATAGGCCTTTGAGAACTCTTCCGAGAGTGACTTGAAATACTCTTCAACCTCCATTTAATCGCCGTATCCTGATTTCTGAAACCTTAAATATTTACTTCATATAGACGAGATGCTGCACGACCCCCATGTAGAAGTCCAAGAAAGTGCGGCTTCTCCTCCGTTGCCGCCTTCATATTCCGAGCCTCCGGCCCCAGAATCACTTCCGCTTCCCCCAGCGCCTCCGCCGTATGAAGCACCGCTTGTACCTGCAGCACCACTGGCTCCAGAGCTTCCGCCTGCTCCTCCGTCTCCACCGCCGCCGCCGCAACTATTCCCAGTACCACCTGCTCCGCCACTAAGTCCGTTGCCTCCGGTGGCTGCAGAGAAGCCACTGCCGCCTCCGCCGCCTCCCCCTCCTCCGCCACCGCCATAACCGCCGCCGCCACCGCCTGCACAGCCATCTACATTAGTGCCGCTGTAACCATTCCCACCAACAGTGGAGCTTCCTGCAGTTCCGCAGTTGCTGCCTCCATTCTCACAACCTGCTGCACCTCCTGTATTGCTACCGCCCGTGCCGCCTGAAGCAACACAGGCACAGCCACCAACCGTACCGCCCCCAGTACCACCCGCTGCGTATTGCACAAGCACGCCGTTATTTAGTATAGCAGAACTACCTCCCCCGCCACCGCCGCAAAGGCCGCCGCCACCACCGCCGTAATAACCAGCTCCGCCTCCGCCACCGCCGCTCCCACAGAAATCTCCAGGTCCTCCGCCACCGCCACCAACATACACAGTAATGGTGTTCCCGGCAGTTATGACGAAATTACCTGTGACTTGAGAACCCGAAGTGCCCACAGCTGTTGTAACAGTGTTCCCGCCACTCGCATCACTGCTTCCTGACCCACCGCCGCCGCCAATTATAGTGTAGCTTATCGTGGCTGTATTTGGTATGTTGGCAAGGGTGTAGTTAGTGTATATTGTATCTGTGCACTGTATAGGTGATGTACTCGTGAATGTCGCCGTCTCGGATGCTGAACCAGAAGGCATTGTTACCGAACACGTAGTCTGACTGTTCGAGCATGAGAATGAACCTGACCACGAGCTAAATGCGTATCCTGAACCTGCTGTCGCAGTGAGGGTAAGCTGCTGTCCCGAGATATAGTTCCCTGAGGAGCATCCTGACGATTCAGGTATATTTGCGGAGAGTGTGCCTGATCCCGAAGTTGAGAGAGTCAGTTGGTAGCATGTTGGCGGAATCACGGAGAACGCTGCAGTCTCAGAGGCCGACGTAGATGGCATTGTTACCGAACACGTAGTCTGACTGTTCGAGCATGAGAATGAACCTGACCATGAATTGAATGTGTAACCCGAACCTGCTGTTGCGGTAAGGGTAAGCTGCTGCCCTGAGATATAACTCCCTGAGGAGCATCCTGATGATTCAGGTATATTTGCGGAGAGCGTGCCTGATCCTGACGTTGAGAGAGTCAGTTGGTAGCAAGAACTAACGGTAATCGGTGTTGTAATTGCGCTTGGAACAGAGAACGTA
>JAJZJB010000022.1 GCA_021810375.1 Microcaldota archaeon | reverse complement strand
GGCCCAATCCCGAAGAGGCGAAAGGATGGAGGTGGATAGGGCTTCGTGATCTGAGAGATGAAATAAGGAGGAATCCTGAGTCTTACACGAAATGGCTCAACATAGTAATAGATAATGCCATAGAAAGCCACGATAGGGAGTCGGGTAGGCAGAGGCATGGTTCTGTAAAGCCCTAGGCGCATTATCAATTAAGCAGGGTGTGGGAGCTTGTGCAGGTATGATGCTCTTATGCCGGCACGCAAAGGCTAGACTCCGTGGAACCAGAAACCCTTCTCCTGCTTGTTAGCCTTTTTCTTGCTGCTGCCCTTAAATATCTTACCGACGAATGATGCCTTCTTCTCTGGCACGGGCACAGTCCCTAGGTTCATCTCAGGATGCTGCTCAGCATAGGCGTTCTGCCACTCGTGGAACTTGACAAGCTTATCAGTCTCCCCTTTCCTTACCGATTCTTCGTACTTTGCTTTCATCTCCTTCCACTCCTCAGCAGTATAGGTATAGGGCGGATGCTCCCTTATAGAAGGTGGATCGAACTGATAAGCGTACATGTTCTTATAGTAATCAAAATCAGAGACAGCCATGCTCTTCTGGTCCACTTGGACGCCTTCGCTTGCAAGGAAGTCTATGAGACCTTCCAGGCTTATCTTCTCCTTAAGGTTCTTCGAGTCCGACGGATTGTAGACAACAGTTATCTTCAGTCTTGCAAACTCTACCTTCGCCTTGAGTATAGCGTCGTTTAGGAGGAGCCTGTACTGCAGCCTTGCGGCATGCTCGAGATCCACAAGCTCATCCTTCCTGAGGTTCGAGAACTCGACCTGTTTTACCATTGAGTATGGAACGCGGTACTCTTTCCCATTCTCGAGAACCTTGTCATTGTACTCGCCTGCGTCCATCTCCTGCTGCATTCTCAGGTCTCTCTGGTATGCACTCTCAGTAGGGCCAGTCTCTCGTCTGTCCAATTAAATCACAATCTTGTTCAGCAATTGCAGGAACCGTGGCCTCCGCAACCGCAGGATGAGCCTTCGCTCTCCTGCCCGGATTTTCCGCAGCCACACGAGCCAGCTGAGTTGCCGCACGCACACGAGTCTGCTTCCTTTTCCGTCTCGGCAGGCTTAGGCGCAGCAGCCATCATTACAGGAGCGGCTTTAGCTGCAGTAGCGCCTGCACCCTTCGCAGCCATTGTCTTGGCAGCCTCTGCCAGGTTGACAGGCAGTGTGAAATAATCAGTTGCCTTGACATACGTGCGCTGGTAAGGTTCGCTAGCCTCAAGTTCCTTGACATTTCTCATGTACTTGTCTCCCGAGTATGACCACTTCTCATGCATTGTTTCCCATTCCTTGGAAGGTATTGCATACTGACGCTGGATCTTGTCCCTGTATACTTCAGGGAAGACATTGAACGTGCAGAATGGAAGCACCCTTCCGTCAGGCATCGCGTAGTGTATATCGCACTTCTCGACCCTCTTTATATCATATGTATACTCATCCTGGAAGTGCATCATGCCGAGGAACATGGATTTCATCTGGAATGTTCCCATTGAGGCGAAATCACGCTTCAGGATAACGCTCATAAGAAGCTTCCCGAAATTGACTGACTTAGGCTGCTTCTCCTTGTCTATGAACTTGTTTATCCCAGTTACAGCCTTAAGCGCTATGAGTTTCCTCTGGATTGCGTTCTTGCCTTCCATCTCGTTTACCGCATCTTGAAGGTGCTCGAGCATTCCGGCAACGTCGACAAACCTTGTTATAGGAACGATCTTGCCGTCTTGGTCCTGGAAGATGTATGAGCCGGCTCCGCATGCGAAGTGGATTGAGAGGTCGTACTTATATCCGCCGCTCAATGCCTCGAGGAACTTGTTTATCCCTCCAACGTAAGGCACGGAGAACCAGTCCTCTTTGGTTATCACACCGCCAGTCTGCTGTTCTATGAGCTTTATCGCGCCCGGGATGGAGATTCTCTGCTTCTCCCTCATCCTTGAGGGCATTCTCCCTACCAGCGATACGGGCTGGAAGTTGACTGCCTTGACTACATCGCTGTTGTTTAGCGCAAAGTTGATTATGCTGCCAAGCTCGTGGTCGTTTATTGTTCTTATGACTGTTGGAACTAGCACTATGCCTATTCCTGCCTTCCGCGCAGCATCAAACGTCAATGGGGTTTCCCAGTGATTCTTGGGGTTAGCCCTCTTGCTGACTCCGTCGAAGGAGAGGTAGAGCGTGCTGACTCCTGCATGCCTTAGCTTTATAGCCTCTTCTGGGTGCAGTCCCAGGTTTATTCCAGTAGTGTTTAGCTGTATCTGGTCGAAGCCGGCTTCCTTTGCGTTCTTGACTATCTGCACCAGCTCAGGCCTCATCGTTGGCTCTCCTCCGGTTATCTGGAGCGCATTGGCAGGTATTGGCTTCTGGTGCCTAAGCACATAGAAGATCTTGTTGAGTTCATCGACTGTTGGCTCGTAGATTGCTTCGCCCTCCTTTGCATAGAAGAAGCAGTACCAGCACGAGAGGTGGCATCTGTTCGTTATGACTACATTGGCAAGCCCGGTGTGCGACTTGTGTCTCTCGCATATTCCACAGTCGAACGGGCAGTTCTCCCCCTTGTTTATGAAATTGGGGTTGTCAAAGCCTCTCCCGTAATAATTGTAATTCTTCATCTTTACATACATTTCATAGTCCTCCCAGTACTTCTCTACAGTCCAGTTATGCTCAGGGCAGAACTTCCTTATCATTACATTGTCTCCATCCTTGTATATAGTGCCATCTATGATGAGCTTGCACTCAGGGCAGACTGTCTTTGTCCTTTCAAGCACAGGCATCCTTTCCATCTCCTCGGTCGTCCTGTGATATGGGGACAGTAGCGGATCTTCCTGCTTTGTTATCACTATGTTCTCAAGTTTGTTGCCAGAAATCATGCCTTTGTCTTCTAAGACCATTTATACACCTAAACCGTGTGATTATAGGGTCGTTAAAGACTTATAAACCTTTGGTGGCTGGACTGGCAGTATAATCCAGTTATAATAGTACATTACAATATAACCGGGTTTTACCTCGTGCATCTGATTACAGTATGTTCGTCTTCTGACGTTTTGCGCTTAGATTCCTGCCTGACTGCGGTGCAATTTATGGTAGCAACACTCTCTTTGATGCATAAGATGCACTGCTTGGTCTAGATGTGCTGCAGCGTATAACCATTTTGTGCATGGCACCTGAGAGATTGATAATAAGTGCATTCCTAGCAGTTATCTCTGCCTGCGGTTCTGCCAGTTTGCTCGTCCCTGCCTATTCCCGTGCGCTTGGTTGCCTTGCCAGCGCCTCTGCTGCTGCGGCTGCTCTGGCTTCTCAGGCCGCTCCTGGCTGGCATACTTCTTGAGCGTCAGGTCAATCTGTTCCTTTAGCCGTGGGGCTATGAAGTTCTTAGTGAAGGCATCTGCCTTTGCTGCTATGCATATCTTGGTGGCGAAGAGCCTTGCTATCCTGCCCCTATCGCCTTTCCTTGCAGATGTGATCTGGGGAAGCTTGAAGAGAACCCCGTATTTTGGCGGCTTGCTGTGGAACTTTATGTGCTTGAAGAGGGCCTTCTCGGCTCCCAGGAGTTGTATGGTGCTCGCAGGCATCATAGCCAGCTTTGAGAGAGAACCGGCCCTTGAGAGCAGTTCCGCAGCAACCTTATAGTCTATTAAGTATGATATGTTGGGCATGAGGACCTTCATCCTCTCTTCCAGGAACTTGTCAAGGAGCTCTTCTTCTCTTGCAAGGTCTATCTCGGCATTTGCAACGCTTTTCAGCATCTCGTATTCCTGTTCGCTGGGTTCGTTGCCGATGCTCTTTTCTATCTTCGAGGCCACATCGGCAGAGCCGGTGCCTATGAGCTCCTCGAGCTGTGCCGGCAACGCTTCCTTCTTGTTCTTCCCGAATATGACAACGAACTTGGCATATGACAATTGGTTATTGAGCCTCAATTCCGGAAAGAATATGCCGTACCAGTCCTCGAGCTTCTCGTGAATGAGGTTTCTGGTGCGCTCCATCTCATTGTATGTGTTTATAGCTACTATCACCGAGTGCTCTCCGGTGGAGTAAGCGCTGGTCACGCTAGCTTTTGCTAGTTCCATCAGCCGCTCTCTCTTCTCCTCGGGGCTTTCTTTCACAAAAACACGCAATAGCTATTCTCTAGTAAGTAATAAATAATGGCATCCTCTCCCATCTGAAGGGCAGGAAGTTCTGCCCTGTTCGGTATATCTTCCATAGAGTTGCACTTCAGGTCGTATCGGTACTGCCCTTGAACGCATTCCCACATGCATATGGTTGCGCATGCTCTCCGGTTTTGTTAGCATATCAGGATATTTGCTCTTTGCTTGATGCACAAGGCATGCGTAATAAGATATAGGAACATTCGAATTGATCTCCTATCTCGATGGTATGGTCGTTTCGCTATGCATTCCGTATTAGTATCTCAGTAAGTAGCTTAGAACATAGGGACAGGTTTTCCTGGGCCTTGCGGCAGTGGACTTTCGCTGCATGGCAAAGTAATAGGCAAAGGTTATATATCCCAAGACTTAGAGAGTATCAGGGTGTTGCCAAGCATGCCGGGCGAACATGATAGGGTCAAGAGACGGAGGTTCCGCATCACATACCGCAGGAAAGGATGGGGCCCTGTGGAGTTCGTCAAGGTATATGAGGCTGAGACGCATGGGCCCGAAGGGGCATTGCACGGTTTTATGAGTGAGAACGGCCTAAGCAATGACGAAATAGTCAGACTGGAAGAAATCGAGGAAGGCAAGCATTTACAGTATACAAAGGAAGCCTAGCCTTCAGGTCATGGACTTTACATGCCATGCCCGTGCCAGTTAATTATCTTGTAATTAGACCGTATATCCAAGTTCCTGAAAGGCAGCAGGCCTTTGATCGGCTTGATAACCTCGCCAGAAAGAATCCTGACGTTCTCATTTCTGAATATCTTTCTGTGCCTTACAACAGCTTTCTCAAATGCTATTTTCTTGGTTTCGCATAGAACCATACCGAAGGAGCGGAAACTGCCGCTTATCGGGAAGATAAGCTGGAATGTATTCAGCAATGGCGAGTCCTTGTCGTCGGAGAAGTAAGAATCCCTTGCGCTGGAAAATGCCACTGACGATGTTGTCTTTGTAAACGTATAGTTGATAAAATAGATCATGCTCGCATAGTTCTCAGGCGGTGCCTGTACGGCTATGGTGAACCGGCTTATGATGCCCTTTTTGATGAGCCTGAAGAGCCGGTATCTTGCAGTAGCTTCGCTTATACCAGACATCTTGCCGAGTTCACCGTAGCTCGCCCTTGAATAGCCATTCAATGTCTTTAGCATTAACTTGTCTGCACGGTCTAGCCTTTGCTGATCGCCAATCAATTCTATGAATGAATCGTTCATTGGCAAGTACCCGAAATGCGAGACCACGTATCGCGAGGGCATTATGGTGGCGCCATATTGTGACAACGCCTCTGCGGTAAGGGTTTCCCATTTGGTGTAATTTATGGCATTGTCTGCTACCGCATATATCAACAGGTCAAACTTTCCATTAATCTTGAGGACGCACTGCACATATTTGTCATCCTTAAATAACCGCGATAGCTCTTCGTCACTGGGTCGGGTCTTGAATCTTACCGCAACAAGATATCTTTCGCTGAGCCCCAGCTTCTCCATGTCTATTTCAATGGTGAATCTTATGTCGAGTTGGGAAATAAGCTTGCCAATAAGCTTGAGAGCTGTCACCCTCGAGCACTGGGCGGCCTTGGCAAGGCCCGATACTGTTATCCTTGAATTTGCGCTAAGTTCCTTCAGCACGATCTTATCCCGTGGCGCATAGTACATATGGGTATAGCACAGGAAAGGGTTAAAAGCAGTACTTTACAGAATCTGAAGACTGATCAAATAAGTTTGATAAAAAGATACAATTTATAAGGACTGGGAGCCCCATTTGACTTGATGAGGATAAGGTACAGCGCGCTAGTTGCCTTGGCAATAGCCTTGGCAGAATTAGCCTTGCTTCCGGTGCTGCTTGATGTAGGGGGCAAGCAGATAGGAACAATAACGCAGCTGTTCTATGCGTTTATGGTAGGTTCTGCGGTATCTCTTTCCGCCAGTTATGTAAAAGACAGAATGCAGGGCATCAGGAACATCATAAGGTCAAATCATCTGCTCGTAGTCATAATAATAGCGGGGCTGTTAAATGATGTCGTATCACAGTTGCTTTTAGGCATAGGGTCCGTTGGTACGAATCCAGTAATAGCTGCTACAGTATTCAGGAGTTGGGTGATAATTGCGGCCCTGCTCGTACCAATAACTCTAAGGCAGAGAGTAAAGAAGATACAGCTTCTTGCATTGGCTATAGGATTTATTGGCATATACATACTGGCAAGCGGAGGCACGTTGCTTGAGATAAACCTTGCTACGCTGCCATTCATAATAATCCTGTTGGGCTCTGCCTTATCTTCCGTTTACCCAAACCTTGCGATGAAGAGGTATAATGTTGATGTAGTTGGGGCGGTTGG
The DNA here is from genome assembly GCA_021810375.1 of Microcaldota archaeon. Taxonomy (GTDB): domain Archaea; phylum Micrarchaeota; class Micrarchaeia; order Micrarchaeales; family CABMGC01; genus JAKAVK01. The sequence continues at coordinate 4,146 of JAJZJB010000022.1, read as the reverse complement.
CCTCTTCAACGTATCCTCGTTTATTTTCATGATAGCCCTGGTTCTCTTTACGAATACAAGCATAAGCATACCGATAAATTACAGCGTGGTTCTGCCCATATTATTCCTGGGCACCGCAACATACGGAGTAGGAACAACGCTGTATTACTATGCGCTGAAGGCATTTGGCCCGCTTTATGTGGGCAATAGCATATTGCTGGTGCCTTTTCTGACCATAATCCTCTCTGTTATGATTTTAGGAACGCCGATATACTGGTATTACATAGTTGCTGCACTGCTTCTTAGCGCAGGGGTGCTGCTTCAGCAGCGAGCTGCGGGAGCGCCGGAGCACATATCATCTGAAAAACTAGCAGGAAGAGTGATATTCGATATCACCGGGGCTTTTATCAACAATAAGGATCCGGTAATAGCACGATACCTCCATGGAAACAAGAAGGCCCTTGCCCTTCGTGTTGGCGACGATTTCAAGCTGGATGGCAAGGCTTACAAATTATTCGGCGAGTTGGGCTGCTTTGTGTGCTCCACGAGGAGTGCAGGCAATATCCTAGATAGGAAGGAATTGGAATTCATGCGTGAGATGATGGGCACTACCGATAGCGATGCCGTTATCATAGGAATTGGAGACGCGGGCATGCTTGACAGGGCCTTCTCTGAATTGCTAAAACAGTAGATGTGCCTCTCTACAACTTTACAGAATCTAAAAAACTCTCAAACAGAATTCAGAAAGTAGGATAATATATAAATGATTTAATGCATAATACTACTTACGGGCTCGGGGATGCAATGAGACATGTCAAACCCAATGATATGTATCTTTTTCTGCTGCTAGTTCACACCCCAAGATCTAGCTATCCTGTTGCCCCCGGCCCACGCCCCACGCTGTGCTAATCAGGTGAGAACATGAACATTATAGTATTTGGACATAGGAAACAGGATAAAGCGGTATGCACCACAAAGGATAACAGAAGGCCAGTGAAGTGGATAGCTGACGGGTACAATTCCTGGCGGATCGTATATGCGGATTGATTTGCGCTTGTCAGACAAATGAATTTATCTTCTTCTGCCCTTTCTCCTTTCCCAGGTCCGAGACCCTTACGCCTATCTTCCTGATCCTCTTCACCCTGCTTGCATACTTAGAATAGAGATCTGTTGCGGTACTTGCCAGGTCGTCGTACTGGTCAGATCTTCGTATGCTCCTGCTTTTCAGGTGCTCGGTGAAGTCCGCATATCTCATCTTTACTGTTACTACCTTGAAAGACAGCTCTGCTTTTTGTACTTCTTTTATTACTTCGTTGGATAATTCTCTTATGGCTGCAAGAGCGACAGTCCTTTCCGTTGTGTCCCTCTCGAATGTTTTCTCCCTTCCTATCGACTTGACTTCATAGTTCTCCTCCACTTTGCTCTCGTCTATGCCATTAGCGCTCTTCTGCATCTCTACCCCATATGAACCGAATTTCTCCATGAGTTCCATGGTATTTGCCTTTGCAAGATCCCCGACAGTCTTGTAGCCCATCGCCTCCAGCTTTTCCTTGGTCTTCCTGCCGATCCCGTAGAGGTCATCGAGATCTTTTCCTTTAAGGAATTCCTTCGCTTCTTCTTCCTTTACCAGCTTTATCCCGTCGGGCTTGCCTGCTTCGCAAGCCATCTTGGCCAGGAGTTTGTTTGAGCTTACGCCTATTGTGCACGGCAGCCCTGTTTCCTTGTTTATTGATTCCTTTATCTTCTTCGCATATTCCACTGCAGAGTCGTAATCGATTGATTTCCTTGAGAGCTCTATGTATGCTTCGTCTATGCTCACCTGTTCAAACCTGTCTGCATATCTCTTTGCTACGCCCATGGCTTCCCTCGACATCTTCTCGTAGTAATCGTAGTCTATCGGGAGGTATACCGCATCGGGCTTTATCCTATATGCAGTGGATATCGGCATACCGCTCCTTATCCCGAATTTCCTGGCCAGGTAGTTGCAGGTCATAACAACGCCGCGGCCTTCACCCTGCTTGGGGTCGAATCCGACTATGGTGGGTTTATCCTTTATCTCTGGCCTTCTGAGCTCTTCGCATGCCACGAAGAAATAGTCCATGTCTATAAGCATTATTATCCGGATATGACCACCTCAAGACAGAGCGCGCTTCACTTGAGGATTACTTCCTCTACGTCTCCCATTGGCTCCTTCTCCCTGAAGACTTGAGTCGTGAACTTGTACAATGAGACATCATGCACTTTCCAGGTGTGCTGCGCAAGGCCGGCCTTTATGCAAACGTTGTTAAGGAATGACTCCGCGTTCCATCCTTCTCCAACTGCAATTGTAGGAAGGATCAGGCCGCTCCTGTACCCATACCTTATCAACAAACCATCCCTGCCGACCTTGATTTGGCGAGGTATGCCCGCACTTGTCCTGGCCTTTATCTGCTGCGGCTCGGAGAGTATGCTAACTTCGAAGATCAGGCTGTCCAGCTCGTGCCTTGAGACAGGAACGAACCTTGGATCTTCGGAAGCGGCTGAAAGCGCAGCCTCTACCAGAAGCTGTCCTACCGGAGCAATAGGCTCGGCAACGCCCATGCACCCTCGCATCACCTTAGTAGGGTAGAACTCAATGGTGACAAAGAGACCGTATCGTTGCGTGAACTTGTAGAGCTGCTCCTGCATTATCCTCTTGTCGAATCTCAGGGATGTAGTTACGGCCTCGACTACGTGCCTTGCCTGACGCACCAGCACCATGCCTTCCTCGACAGAATACGGATGCGCAGTACCGCTTGACGTCATGGTAGGAATATCGCTAGTCTAATTTATATGATTAGCGTTGCCTAGGCGTTGAGCAGCACTATGTAGATGTTGACTACCATGGCGAAGATGACCCATATAAAGTATGGCATCAACAGCACCGCAGGGCGCCATGCTACCCTGTAGAAAGCAATTATTGTGGCTAGCAGGACAACCCAGAGCATAGATATGACCACTAGGCCGCCTACTGCAAGGCGCTGCCCGAAGAATATTGCGGTCCATGAGAAATTGAGCATGAGCTGCAATGTAAATAAGATTAGAGCTATTCGCGCTTTTGGGTTTGATTTTACAGACTTCCATATCAAATAGCCGGCGATGCCCATAAGGAAGTAGAGTATCACCCAGAGAGGCGCAAATATCCAGTTGGGAGGGGCGAAGAGCGGCTTATTGAGCACATTGTACCAGCTTGAGAGCGATACGACAGTGAAGAGGGACCCGGCCACTCCCACGGATTCGCATATGAGCACAGAGACTAGCAGCTTTCTTATGTCGAGTTTCTCGGCTGACCTGACTTTTTTAACCCCCTTCCTTGCCATACCCAGACCCAGTAATCACTTATAGTAAAATAATAAGGATTATAAAGCTATTGGACTACAGTGAGCCCAGGCAATAAGGTAAACCGGTCCGCAGGCAGTGTAGGCGCGGCAGCCTGGGCAAGCTTATCTCTTGCAGCGGCATGCAATGTAGTAATGGCAAATGCATAAAGTCCAGCAGCGATTCCTCCGGAGATGCCCTGCCATGACCATTTGAGGAGAAAGGGCGGCTTTCGCCGCCCTGTGTTCTGTTTCTAGGTGCGCCAGGACACAGCCCGGCACACATAGTATGTTTATGCTTGTTTATATTCTTTTCCTTTGGTAAAACAACATGTAGTTAAGTATATATATTTTCCCATAAGTAAAGTTATTGGAAGAAGCGAAATGCCATCGCTATATAAAACGGCACTCTGGTTCTGGTGCAAGGTTCTGCTTTCTGGGTGATAGCATGAAGGTGAGTATACAAAGAGCAAGCGTGGACCATAGGGGAGAAGTACGGGGGCTGGACGGGATACTGTGCTCTGCATTGCAGATGCATAAGGACGGCCCTGGATTCGAATGTGCAAATGCCCTGTCAATAGACATTGGCAGACTCTCAAGGGAGCTCCTCGAGCTCGGCTGGATATGCAAGGAGTTTGCAGCAGCAGGGGAGGAATTCGGCTATGAGGCCGAAGTCTGCATTGACGAGAAGAGCATAAGGACAGTCCAGGTTTACAGGATTCCGGCAGCCCCATCCCCGGGGCCTCCACACCCACGGCATGCTGCAGGGGCACATCCCGGCGTCATGTGCAGAATCGCCAGGATAGCAGGGTAGATGTTGTGCAGGTTGATG
>JAJZJB010000021.1 GCA_021810375.1 Microcaldota archaeon | reverse complement strand
CAGCGTGCACAGTCTCCTTCAGCCTTGCGCCAGGCGACCCTATAATAGGCGTCTTCCAGGCCCTGCCGCCGAAAACCACTACGGTGCCAGTCTCTACGGCACAGACGACCTCCCAGGCGGCCGCGCCACCTGCGCAGGCAAAGCCGCCGGCCGCAACCAGCACGGTAATCGCTGTTATTGCAGTTGCAATAATCCTGCTAATGATTGCAGCATACTACCTGAGCAGGAAGGGCAAAAGGAGAAGGGGACCGCTTGCACGGCACGGCTCCCGCAATCCCCGAAATGGTTAGGTATGCGCCTGCCCAGCCGCATATCAGCGGGCTCAGCCTTCCAGTATGGCGAGCCGTCTAGGAACCCGTGTCAAATCGGATCTTGACATCCTGCTTCTCCTCTTCAGGTACCTGAAAGAGCGGCTGCGATGCATAATGGAGCATGCCTGCAAAGAAGGTATACGGTATCTGCTGTATCCTTATGTTGAATAAGTTCACTGCATCATTGTAGAATTCCCTCCTGTCGGCTATCTGGCTCTCAATCTCCGTAATGGCTTGCTGCAGCTGCATGAAGTTGTTGTCGGCCTTGAGATCCGGGTAGTTCTCCGCGACGGCGAATATTGACTTGAGCGCGGTTGATATCTGGTTCGATGCGTCGATCTTGTTCTGGACGGTGCCTTTCTGCGCGCCCATCCATGCCGTCCTGGCCTTGGTGACCTGCGTAAGCACGCTCCTCTCGTACTTTGCATATCCGCTCACCGTGTCCATCAGCTTTCCCAGCATGTCATGCCTCTTCTCAAGGAGCACATCGATGTCAGCCCATGCCTTCTTCACGTTGTTGCTCAGCGTGACGAGCACGTTATAGATGCTTACGAACGTGCCTATGAGAATGAGCACCACAAGGACTGCAATTACCGCAACCACGTCTAGGATAATGCCGAGCATGAAGAGCATATAATGACACTACTGTTATTCATGGCACCTTTTTAAACCTATCAGTGCTTGCCGGGCCCGGCAGCGCGTTGCCTAGCTTGCAGGCCCGCTTCCACTGCCATTGCCGGAGAAGTCAACATGTATTACCTTCCCTATCTCTTCCTCCTCCGCCACCGCCGCCATTCTCCGCTCCTTCTTTACCATAATGCTAGCCAGTTCCCTTGCCTTCACATTCACCCATGTTCCGGCCACCGTGGCTACTGCAATCAGCCACCCAATGTTCACCATATCCCATACAGCAGGGCTAGGAGGCTGTCTCGCATGGAAATCAACAAGATATCCTGCTACGGATAACGGAAGCGTCAAGGCAAACGCGCCAGTTCTATGCAGCCTGCTTCGTCTAACGTCCTTCCGCATCTCTTCCGGGCTAATTTTTCTATACGCATCCAACATATCAGATGCCAAGTCGTCAATGATAAGCTCATGTATGTCTCGCTTTACGCCATCTCTTGCGGCTCCCGCCCTGTCCTTTATAGCGTCCATCATATCCATTATCCTATAGCCTATTCTGTCCCTTGCGTCCCTTGCAAGAGGCGCCAAGTCCATCCGGTTAGTAACACGACCGGTAATAATGCCTGTGCGCGTTCTTATCCTGCCCCCGCTTCCATTATCGCTTTCTCTGCCTGCCATGTTTCCACACAGGAATTGCGCCGTCCATCATATATAAATATACTGAAAAGTGTCAGTTCCGTCAGTACTTTTCGTTACAATGGTACTCATTCACCGGTGCCACGGCCCCTGAAAATGGCAATAAACAGGAAATCTTATAAACCGCAACGGCAAATAGCATCATGGAGAATAAGCTTGCCGAGCTCCATGTGCATCTTGGCGGTTCCGTCGATCCTGCCGTCATGTGGGAGATTGCGCATTTGCAGGGCATAAGGCTGCCTACGAAGGACTACTGGAGCTTCGTGGACATGATTACGGTAAGCCGGAAGTCGGTCAAGTCGCTTGATGACTACCTGAAGCTCTTCAACTGGACGGACCTTATACAGTCAAGCCCCACGGCGGTGGAGAGGGCTGTATATCAGACCATAGCCGGAGCGTACAGGAAGAACAACATAACCCTGCTCGAGATAAGGTTCAATCCGATGAAGAGAAACAGGGGAGGGGAGCAGGACCTTGACCAGATAATGATGGCTGCGATAAGGGGACTGGACAGGGCGTCAATGGAGTATCCTGTAAAGGCCGGGATAATAGTGTGCCTTGACAGGGCCTTCGAACGCAGGCTCAACGAGATAATAGTCGAGAAGGCAATAAAGTATCAGGACAGGGGGGTGGTGGGCGTTGACATAGCCGGCCCAGCAAGCAGAGACTTCAGATACTCGGATTATGGCGATATCTACAAGAAGGCCGGAAAAGCGGGTCTCGGCCTGACGGTGCACGCCGGGGAGGACAACAACCACGAATCAGTAAGGGAGGTTCTCGAGTATCTTGAGCCGCAGAGGATAGGTCACGGTGTGCGTGCAACGGAAAGCGAGGGGACAATGGATCTCCTGGCTGATGCAGGCACAGTCCTTGAAGTATGCCCGTCATCAAACATGCATACCGGCGTGATAAGGGACATGGCACACATGAGGCAGGTGTTTAGCTCGCTGAACTCCCACAAGATAAAATATACCATAAATACCGACGGGCCTGAGATGCTGACGACAAACCTAAGGAATGAGATTGACCTGCTGCTGAAGGGCAGATTGCTCACAGAAAGCGACATTGCAAGGGCAAACGCCATGGCCTTCTCAGCATCGTTCATCAAGTAAGCTGTGGCTCAGGAAAGCCTCTCCTTATACGCATCATACCCAAATTTCTTTACCACCCTGACCTTCCCCGTGCCTGGATTGTATAGTGCAAGCGACGGATGCCGTATTCCGTTAAAGGTGGTTGTCTTGACCATCGAATAATGTGCCATGTCAAGAAACACTATGCGATCCCCGGTTTTGAGCGGCTTTGAAAATGAGTAATCCCCAATAACATCGCCGGCAAGACACGTAAGGCCCCCAAGCCTGTAAGTGTGTTTCCGCATGCCAGGCCTTCCTGCCCCTATAACCTCCGGGCGATAAGGGCCTGCAAGGACATCAGGCATGTGTGCCTCAGCAGACGTATCAAGGATCGCCGTGTCGACTCTGTTGTGGACTATGTCAAGTACAGTGGCTACCAATACCCCTGCATTCAGGACCACAGCCTCCCCCGGTTCTATGTTCACCTGCACCCCGTACCTCCTCCTGAAGTCGTTTACCGTCCTGACGAGCAGTCCAGTGTCGTAGCCCTTCCTTGTTATGTGGTGCCCACCGCCGAAATTGATCCATTTCATGCGCGGTATGTATTTCCCGCAGCGCTTTTCGAAAGACCTCAGTACACGCACGAGCACATCGGAGTTCTGCTCGCATAGTGAATGGAAGTGAAGTCCGTCGATGCCGTCAAGGTCATCACCATCAAGATCCGAAGCCGCCATGCCGAGCCGCGATCCCGGAGCTGAGGGATTATACAGCCTGTTTTCCACCTCGGAGTATCCTGGATTGATGCGCAGCCCTACCTCAATCCTCTTCCCGCTCCTCTCTATCGCCCCGCGGTGCCTCTTCCACTGGGCAATGGAGTTGAAGATTATGGTGTCCGAGTATCTTATCACCCTCTTCATGTCCGCTTCAGAATATGCGGGGGCAAACGTATGCACCTCCTTTCCGAACTCCTCGAAGCCGAGCTGTGCCTCAATAGGCCCGCTTGCGCATACGCCATCAAGATATTTCCTAATAAGGGGAAATGTGCTGAACATTGCAAATGCCTTCAGCGCAAGGAGGACCTTCGCCCCAGTGCGTCTCTTTACGGAGGCAAGAACCCCAAGGTTTCTCCTCAGGGCTCCCTCGCTTACGATAAAACAGGGGGTTTCTACGCTGCTGGTCATCTTATCCGGGAAGTCTTTAATGGCAGCTTCATAAGATTGGCCTTCCATGAACGCGCACCTAATCAGGCAGTTTCCCCGTGAACTCAACCTGCTGCCACGGAAGCCCGTACCTGTTCAGCGCCTCCATAAATGCATCAGGGTCAAGCTGCTCTATGTTGAATACCCCTGCGTCCTTCCAAATGCCCTTAAGCATCATCATGGCCCCGATCATTGCAGGCACCCCTGTAGTATATGAGACTGCCTGCGCTCCGACCTCCCTGAACGACTCTGCATGGTCGCATATGTTGTAAATGTAAACAGACTTCCTCTTTCCGTCCTTTAATCCTGTTATTATATCCCCAATGACCGTCTTTCCGGTATAATTTGTCCCAAGCGTGGCCGGATCAGGAAGCAACAACTTGAGAAACTTGAGCGGAACAACCTTCTTGCCCTCATAATCGACTCCGTCAATTCTTGTCATTCCGATATTCCGGAGGACCCTGAGGTGCGTCAGGTAACTTTCAGAGAAGGTCATCCAGAACCTTATTCTCTTCAGGCCCTTTATGTTCGCGGCAAGCGACTCAAGTTCCTCGTGGTAGAGGAGATAGCTCTCCATGGGCCCTACAACAGGATAGTCAAAGCTGAAATGAATGCTCTTTGGATCAAGAATGGGAGGGGTTTCTATCACCTTCCCGTCCACCCAATACCTTACTGCCTGCGTCACCTCGCGAATGTTTATCTCAGGATTGAAATTGGTTGCAAACGGATACCCATGGCTTCCTGCATTGCAATCAAGAATATCGACATAATTTATCTCGTCAAAGAGGTGTTTTAGGGCGTACGAGCAGAAGAGATTTGAGACTCCTGGATCAAATCCGCACCCAAGGACTGCCATAAGTCCATTCCGTCTGAATTTATCCCGGTAAGCCCATTGCTGGCTGTACTCAAAATGCGCAACATCTGGTGATTCGTAGTTTGCAGTATCAAGGTAATTTACACCGGCTTCAAGGCACGCATCCATTATCTTGAGATCCTGATAAGGAAGGGCAACATTGACGACGAGTTCCGGATTAAACTTCTTTATCAATGCAACAAGCTCTGGAACAGCATCGGCGTCCACTTCAGCAACCTTTATCTCCCGCCCAGTCTTTGCCTTAATCTCCCTCTTTATTTCTTCGCACTTTGAGACGTTGCGGCTGGCTAACATAATCTCAGCAAAGACTTCAGGAATCTGCGCGCACTTGTGGGCTACCACCCTCCCGACTCCTCCTGCGCCTACGATTAGTACCCTTCCCATTATCCCAACTTCAATGGCTATCTAAAAGTGTGGCTCTGCATTTAGTGACTTCTTCCCGCATGAAGGCGCCGCGCTCCGGACAAATTCTGAATTTGTGGGCACTTATCAGTTCCATTGCATACCTTTTTGCTCATCTCTTATATATATTTATCTGCATTATACCTCCTGTGCGATGCGGTCTGCTCCCATCCGCCCATAAATGGCGCATTCTTCCACTCTCATGTTGTTAAGGCATTCGCCATTTTCCGGCATCAGATAAAAGCCCTGGTGCACAGCCAGCCTATGCCTTCTGCATGGCTAAAAAGCAGCAGCGGGGTCTATGCGCCTCTAATAATTTTCTCATATAAAGATATCTCCTTTATCGCGCCGGCAGGAACCCTGCCCCTCCAATTCCTCTTCTCCTTTATCATCCTCCTGATTTTGGTTGCCACAAGCGAGCTCCTCTTGTGCCATGGGGGCATTATTACAGCAAGCCCATGCTCCCTAAATATCCTCTTCACCAGCCAGTGATGCGAGAAGACGGCCTCTATGCCTGGTTCCTTCCTGGTTATGTACCGGAACCACTTCTCATCATCCTTGAAGTCTGGTATCTCAATGAAGCGTATGCACCTTGTATCGAGGGATGCCCCATCCAGCGCAGCCCTGATGATCCTTATGCGGGCCTTTGACGAAAGGGGGTTCCTTCCAGTACCAGACTCCCCTGCGCTTCCAATCCCTATGACCAGCTCCTTGCACATTGCTGCGGAGAACTCCAGTGCATACATGTGGCCTTTGTGGAAGGGCTGGAACCTGCCGATGAATAAGCCCAGCTTAAATTTCTTCTTCATGCAACCGCCACGTTTGTACTGAATAAGATAAAACCGACTCTGCTGGAATCATGCCAGCGGCCTCCCCGTTGCGAATGGAATCGTTCTACTACTGGGCCAAGAACCCGATAGAACAGTCTAATTTAAAGATATTTAAGGCTTCTCGGCCATTCTATATAACTGACAACGGAGGTCTGGCGTGGAGAATACAGGCAAATGTGCATCCGGAAGGCGCATAGCAAGCCAGACTCCCTATGGGGGATCGTTTGTTCGGCAGTCTCCCAGTAAACGTGTAATAATGGAAGCGCATCACCACTCATGGGACAAATCCGCAGCACAGCGCCTGCTTAATGGCAGAGAAAAGTTCGAGAATACAGCCTTCCTCAAGGACATCTTCGGGCCTGAGAAGCAGGTTATAGCGGATATAGGCTGTGGCCCTGGGTTCTATGCCAAAAAGCTGAAACCATTCGCATCAAGGCTCTACTGCATAGACAGCAGCAAGGCCATGATATCTGCGGCGCGCAAGACGGTCCATGGAGAAAATGTAAGGTTCCTGAAGGAGGATGCTTCAAGGATCTCCCTGCCCGACTCATCTGCAGACGCAGTTTTCATGGCGAATTCATTCCACGATATGGACAGGAAGGGCGCTGCTGCTGGAGAAGTAATAAGGATACTTAAACCTGGAGGGCGTATAATAATCGTTGACTGGAGAAAAGGTGCCGGCATGCGCGACAAGCAGCATTCAGGCCCGCCAGATAACCTGCGGATGTCCGAGGAGGAGTATCTTGCATGGTTCCCTGGATTCAGTATCAAGAAGAGATTCAAGCCCGGGCATTGGCATTTCGGGCTCGTAATATCAAGGTAACACGCGCCTACAGTCTTACAAAATGAATAGCAGAGAGTCCACGCACTTCAGCCATTGGATGGATGCGAACATCCGATTCGCACACGGATTATACCGCATTTAGAAATATAAACAGACACGGTGCAAATAACGACAAAACTGCACCCAGTGTTCTGGTTCAACCTTTTCAAAAAGGTTACGCACCCATACTCTTTGGTAAAGCTTTTCGTAAAAAGGTCTTGTAAGTTGCTCGTTACTACGTAAGGGCCCATTCCCAGAAGGGTGTGTGTAATATCTTTATTCCATTTATAACCTCACTGCCGCTATAATCATAAGTAATTATGGTCCCTTCTTTAAGTCTAAGTGTTTTTGCAGCTTCAACTAGTGCCAGAGTTTCTCTTTTTTTTACATCGTTGCTAGAAAATTTATAGCATACCTGTATTAGTTTAGTAGGTTTCCAACCTATAATAAAGTCAATCTCCTTTCCTGATTTCAATTTCAGATAATAGATATTATCTGGTGCCTTTCTCCTTCTAAGCAGCTCAATAAACACCGCATTTTCAAGTGCCCTACCTTTATCTATCTCTGTAAACAATCTTGATAGCCCAATGTCAACAATATAACTCTTTATCTGTCTAGCAAATCGCTTTCTTGGACTTTTTAAGTATTGCTCCAAGGTTTCAGCAAAGAATACGGATTTAGAGTATTCTAAAAAGTTAAGAATTGTAACCCTGCTAATCTTAAAATCCATACTATTGAAATAATTCTGGGCTTTTGTTGAGCTGAAATAAGTCGAATAGTTACTAGCAAGTATCTTAAGGAAAATGTTTAATGCACCCATTTCCCTCAGGTTATATCGCTTTATTATGTCCCTAAAGAATATTGCATCAAAGTACGATGATAAAAGATCCATTTTTCTTGTAGCATCATTTGAAAGTATGACCTCTGGAAAAGAGCCATATTCGAGAAATTCATCTAGCGCTTTCAGTACAATGCCTTTCTTTGAAGAAAATTTTATGCTACTAATTTCGGTGGTTATACCCTTCGATTTCAGTATCTCGCTAAAAGAGAATGGATAAACAGTATAAGAAAGGTTCCTGCCTGCAAGCGCCGTAGCTATCTCGCTGCTAAGTAATTGCGATGACGATCCGGTTATTATAATTCTATACTTCTTGGTGTCATATATCTTCCTTATCCATTTATCCCAGTTCTCTACGTTCTGGATCTCATCCAAGAACAAATACACAATTCCTTCTACAGGAGTGAATATTTGCGAATGCGCAACCATGAGATTATCCATGTCTGTTGCTTTAGTAGCTATTAGGCGCTCATTCTCAAAATTAACATAAATAATATTGTCCTTTCCCACCTTTCTTCTCATTAGCTCTTTAATGTGCTGAAACATTAAACTCGTTTTACCAGAGCGTCTTACACCAGCAATGACTATTATTTTGTCTGCATCTAAATCTAAAGTAATCTTCCTGTCTATGACTTCTGGTAGCTCCATCTCTTTCCAGAGGGTAAGCACATACTTAAAGTCATCAACGCTAGCCATATCTGTATAGTATGTTATACATGTTTATATGCTTTACGTTTAGTATACTGTACGTAAATGAAAGACGGCTGATCATTACTCTGCTCCTCTGCACCTTTTGTGCTGTTCTGTAAGATAAGCATTAGTATATTGTCGATTACGTGGAAGGCAGGAATTTGTTATACGCGTATCCCCAGGTAAAATTTGGTCTTTTAGGCAGTAAAATGCTGGATGAATTATTGGCAGTTGACTATAAAGAACATCAACCGTCAGTAGTACGCGGGGTAGATGAGGTAAGAGATTTTGACTTTAAACTGCTACAGCAAATCTGACTGCCGTTATACTATCATCAGTATATATTTTGTAGTAATTGGGATAACGATCATTAAAGGCCACCATACAGCAATCCGAACCTTTTCATGCGGTTCGCTATCATTTTTGACGTTTCGGCATAGTCTGTGAGCGCAGTGAGGCCTTTTTCAGTTATCTTATACTGTTTCCTCTGCTTTTCGGACCTCTGCACTGCATTCAGCGATTTTATATATCCATTCCGCTCCAACCACTCAAGCGTAGTATACGTGGCTGCAGGACCGGGCCGCCACATGCCGCCTGTCTTCTCGAATATTTGCTCCATTATCTCAAAGCCGTACATAGGCCTCTCTGATATCAGCCTGAGAATATACGGCTTGAGAAGCCCGTGGGGGATCACGCTCACCCTAAATGGACCGCAGTTGCAGTACCCTGAATTTATAGGCATAGCCTGCACTATTTGCTGCCTTTCCTTGTGGCTTCTGCCTTGAGATCCGCTATCCGTTTATCTATGAGCTTTATTTCTTCCGTGAGGTCATCTTTGTAGTATCTCAGACGTTCAGCTGTTTCGTCATTTGTCAAGTCCATATCACCGAAGCCCATATGCCTGCGCATTCCTCTGCTTCCACCTCCGCATCTGCAGCTGCATCCACAGTCTTCTTTCTCTACGTTTTCTACGTTTCTCATTATATCACTAGTGATATATGTGATGATATACATATATAAATCTTCTGGATATTCTAGAATATAGAACATCTATTTCTACCAAAGACTAAAGACAAGTCCATCGCACCTGCTTCACTCGTAAACATAAAATGGACTCGGCAGGATTTGAACTCGCAATCTCATCGTTGCGAACGACGCGCTCTAAGCTTTTACCGTCATTTCTTCTAGCCATTCAAGCCACAGTAGATCATATTTCAAAATGCGCGCATCTGTGTATCCGCACACAGACTATGGCATTTCAGAAATATAAAGAGACACGGTGCAAATAACGACAAAACTGCACCCAGTGCTCTGGTTCAACCTTTTCAAAAAGGTTACGCACCCAGACTCTTTGGTAAAGCTTTTCGTAAAGCATTGTCATAATTCTTTATTCAGCAGCCACTTCCATAATGGAACAAGTGCTATTTTCTTTCCTTCTATCACGATACTGCCCTCATAATCCCACGTGACTATGAAGAGATTATTGCATCTCAGTTCGTTAGAAGCTATTACTAGCGACTTTATTTCCCTATCTTCAATTGCTTCACGGCTTGTTGCATAAGTAGCCTGGATTAGCTTAGCGACCTTTCTGTCGTCCTTAATAATAAAATCTACCTCCCTCCCTTGATGGTCCTTCCAGTAAAATACCTCAAATCCGACATTTTTGCTGCCCTTTATCAGTTCCATTGCAACAGTATTCTCCATCAATCTGCCTTTGTTGCCCGTCGGCTCCGGGCCTATCCCGTTTATTATACCAACATCGACGCAGTATATCTTTTTAGGCGCGAGGATTGTTTGCTTCAGTTTATATGAAAACCGCTCTATTTTGAAGATAAGATATGCCTCTTCAAGGTACCTCACCCAATTCGATAGGGTTATAATGCTCTTGGCCCCAGTCACACCTTTAAGAGAAGAGTATGTAAATTCTTTTGAGCTGTTTGATACCAAAAACCGCGCTGCCTGCCTTAAGTCGTCTATGTACTTTATCTTATGCCTTATTACGATGTCTTTTGTTATTATATCATTGTAAATGTTCCTGATTATCTGCCTGCCCAAGGTAAGCTGCTCCGGGAATCCCCCAGAGCTTATATACTCATCGAGTAATCTTACAACCTCTGCCCTATCGGTAGTAGAGAAAGCCTTAGGTATGTTCCAGTGTTTATACGTAAGAAACTCATTAAAGCTGAACGGAAACAACAGGAGGTCGATGTGCCTGCCTGTCAGCCTGGTCGAAAGCTCGCCACTAAGCAGTTTAGAGCTAGACCCAGTGACTATGACCTTCTTTGTATCCCTAAGCCTGCTCACAAACGGTTCCCAACCAGGTACTAATTGTATCTCATCGAGTATTATATTGCCAAGATCGGATCCGTACAACTCATAGAATATCTGAAGTATGATATTAAGGTCATCTCTAGTTGTGCCTAGGAGCCTCTCGTCATCAAAATTTATATAACCAAATTTGTCATCAATAAACAACTGCTCTGAAAGCGTAGACTTGCCAGAGCGCCTGACCCCGAGGACTATGAAGGCGGTCGGGGCTTTCAGCACTATCGACTTACTTGCATCCCGAACGATTATGTTTTTGTCTCTAAGCTTTTCCTCGAGGCTCTTTCTCTGGTCAACTATTACGAGCCTTAGCGTTTCTTTATCCATAATATAGTATACTATATAATGTTATTTAAATCTTTGTTACTATACTATATAATATCCAAACGACCTAATCAAAGTAAGTAGACTCCGCGGGATTCGCACCCGCGAACTCATCCTCTTTCGATGAAGCCTTTTTTAGAGGCTTCTTGCGAACGATGAGCACTACCGCCGCACTGCCTTCAACAGCAAGGTATTTAAATATATAAGTGCATATTATTACATAAAATTGTAATAAAATGTAGTTATGATTCTATGGATATAAGAGATCAGGCGCAGATGGAGAAAGCAAAACTGGAGGACGTTCTAGTAGAACTCCTGTATAGCAGATACAACGGCCTGGTGTTTCACGGCGGCACTTCGATATGGAGATGCCAT
>JAJZJB010000002.1 GCA_021810375.1 Microcaldota archaeon | reverse complement strand
GCAACCACAGGTATGGCAGTAGCGAAGCTGAAGTAGAGCAGTATGCCTGTTATGAAGCCCAGTTCGCTCCCGAACGCGCTGAATACGTATGAGTATGCGGCGCCTTTCGCATGCGGCATAATGGAGCCCAACTCCCCTATCTCGAAAGCGACGAGCAGGGCGACTATGCCTACAAGTATGAAGGCGAGAAGAGCAAGAGAACCTGCGAGCGCGAGCGCTGTTCCACTTAGTACGAAGATCCCGGCTCCTATTATTGCGCCCAGCCCCACCGCCATAGCTACTGCGGGGCTGATGCTCTTGCTGTCCTCCATGCCATAACTCTCGAGAGACATCTTTTTATACCTTTATTGGGGAGGGTATCACATACCAGTCCCTGAAGATGGCATGATGGTAAGGATAAGCGTAATTATACCAACATTAAACGAGGGTCGCTACATAGGGAGGACGCTGCAGAGCCTCAAGAACCAGAAATTCAGCGATATGGAGGTCATAATAGCGGACAGCATGAGCACAGATAACACCGTGGATATCGCAAGGCATACATACAAGGGCGTTAGGATATGCGAATGCACAAAAAAAGGCCCCACATACGCATTCAACACTGCAGCTAAGATGGCCAGGGGCGATCTCCTCATGTTCATAGACGCAGACACATCAGTTTCAAGAAAAATGCTCTTCGCATATGACGAGGCATTTAGAAAGAACGACATCGTCGCAGCAACAGGCCCAATAAAGCCGCTGGAACGGACTACATGGGGCACGCGTATCGGATTCAAGATAGTCTCGGTATACGTAGTCAAGCTTCTAAGGGCAATGGGAAAGCCGTCAATCATAGGATCTAATTTCATGACTACCAGAAAGGCATATGCCAAGGTGGGCGGCATGGACGAGGAACTCCCTACATACTACGACTGGGACCTGGCGCATAGGCTTGGCCGTATAGGCAATGTCATGTTCGTTGATAATGCAGTAGCATATACGAGCGTGCGCCGTGTGAAGAAATGGGGCGCCTTGAAATACTTTTCCTGGCACGTGAGCAACGCAATGCTGTACCAGTTTACGCATAAGGTCCGGTCGGATTACGAGATTGTACGCTGAGACGTCTATTTTTTATAGCCGACGCTGGTTATTCATATGATGGATGTAGAAATAAGCGTAATCATACCGGCACTGAATGAAGAAAAGTACATAAGGAACGCACTTGATGGATTAAGGAAACAGACATTCAGGAATTTTGAGACAATTGTGGTAGATGGCGGAAGTGCGGATCGCACGCGTGAACTGGCCAAAGCCAGCGCCCGCGTAATACTCCTAAAAAAACAAGGCGCGGGCAGGGCGAGAAATGCAGGAGCAAGGATAGCAAAGGGCAGCATACTCTTATTCCTTGACGCAGATACCGTCCCTTCGAAGAACCTGCTCAGGACATACAAGGATATAATGGATGACAGTGGCGTTGTTGCCGCCACCGGGCCTATATACCCGTTCGAGAAGGCAGGCTGGAAATACATGCGCGGCTACAGGCTTGTTTCCATATACTTCGTAAAATTCAGCATGCTGCTCAGAAGGCCGGCTTTCGTTGGCTCTAACTTCGCAGTCAGGAAGAGTGCATTCGAGAAGGTGCACGGATTCAAAGACTCGATGATATCATACGAGGACTGGGAGCTCTCGAATAGGCTCAAGAGGCAAGGCAAAATGGTCTTCAGCAACAATGCCATAGTGCAGACAAGCATAAGGCGCGTGAAGAAATGGGGAATGAAGAAGTATTTCTGGTTCTACGTGACCAATTTCCTCAAGTTTCATCTGCTGAAAGAGTCGCACAAGGATTATTCGCCGGTCCGCTGACGTTAAATGCAGAAAGCGAAACAAGAAAACCGACATTTGATGAAAAGCGAAATGCCCGGAAAGCTATTAATAGTTCTGACGCAAGGGATAGAGCATGCCTTCCTCTCGGCCCAACATAATCTTCATCATGCTCGACACGGCACGCGCTGACTATTTCGGCGCATATGGCAGCAACCTTGACCTGCCGAACATCGACAGGCTAAGCAAGCGCTCTGCCGTCTACGAGAATGCCGTGTCTCCAGGCACGTACACAGCATCTTCGCACGTGTCCCTCTTCACCGGAAGGAGGGTTGCCCATATCAGGGAACTGATGAAGGACAAAATGAAGAATCCAGACGAGCACATCGACCCGTTCCTGGTAAAGTCCAGGCTAATAAAACCAGGCGAGATGACACTGGCAAAGAAGCTCAACTATCTTGGGTACAGCACCGCGCTCTTCTCAAACAACCCCCTTGTGACCAGATATACTGGAATAGCTGAAGGGTTCTCATACCTCTCCTATACGGACAGCGTGGCTATAGCCTCGCAGAAGATGAAGAAGATGAAGATAAGGGCGCCACTCAGGCTAGTCGGGAGCGATCTTTTCCGTAACAGGATCCTAGAGTTGTCGTATCTGGTCAGCAGATTCATACCCCGTAACAGCCTGGATAGGCTCTACCTGCGCCTTAGGGACAAGCTGAACAGGGAGTATGCACAGGAATCGATGTACTACTGCCTGGACCAGGGCGCAAGCCCTACCAACAGGCTCGTACACAACTACTCGAAAGGCCTGCCAAGCGGCGGCAATTTCCTTTTCATAAACTATATGGAGGCACACGAGGGATACCCTACGAATATGGTCTCTAATGACTATGTGGAACAGGATAAGTGGCTCTACCTCTCAGGCATTCTCGACCCTCGCGATAGCATTGGTCTCATAAAGTTGGCGAGGGACAGGCGCATGGAGTACCTGGACAGGCAGTTGGGAAACCTGATGAGAAACCTGAAGACGGACGGACTGCTAGACAACGCGGTAATTATATTCGCCGGAGACCATGGCCAGGGCTTCCTTGAGCACGGCCAGATGTACCATAACATGTTTCCATACAACGAGATAGTACGGGTGCCGCTAATAGCCGCGAAATTCGAGAACGGCAGGCAAGTCAACACCCGCGAGAGGATACATGAACCGGTGAGCATAACCGCGCTGCATGATACAATACTCGATATAGGGTTCGGCAAGACTGATGTGGTCGACGGTTCGGTGAGAAGGGAACCGTATGTATTCTCGGACCACACCGGCATAACCGAGGTGTGGGATACGTATCTGCTTAAACTCATAAAGGGAAGGTCAAGCAGCGCAGATGCGATTTATAGGGCCAAGCTCAGGCAGAATACATTTGCCACTGCGGTCTACAAAGGCGATTACAAGCTCATACACTACAGGAACGGCAGAAAGGCCGAGCTCTACAACACAGCCGAGGATCCTGGCGAGAGATGCGATCTTGCAAAAGATATGGCTGAAACAGTACGCGAGCTCTCCCGCGCAGGCGCGTCACGGCCTACTGGGCTATCTTCCTGACGTAGCTATTGTAGAATGAGGTCATGATCATAATATACCACGGATAGACAAAACTACCGACAACAGAAGAGATCAATATCTGGACCAGGCTCCCGACTGTCCTGCTGGCAAGGTCGAAAGGTGTGCTTATTATCCCCACAACGAAATAGACCAGCAGTACAATGATCATGTATATCACAAGCGCCCCCAGTATGCTCCAGAAGTTCTTCCTGCCTACCTCGAAACTCCTCTTTATGGAATCCAAAGCGCCACGCCCCTCTAATATTGCAATTGGCACATACTGGAAAAGGAATACGGCAGCAATGCCAGTGCAGAGAATAAGCAGCATTGCCCAGAGCAGTAAGAAGCCGGCTAACGTGGCCAAAGGCCTCAGTGCTGACGTGTGCGCAGTTCCTGCATGTACAGCACCAAGCGCAGCCAGCACAGGCCCGTTTGCCCCTATATAGCCTAACAGCAGGCCTGCAAATACTATGACAATCACAAGATATATCGCAAGATTGGCGAGCCCGGCCCAGAAAAGCGTGCCATACCTTGCCTTTGTCGAGTTGTATGCTGCGCGCAGAGAGAATCTCTTCTTTTTAAGTTTCTGCACTTCTATGTTTGTATATACGCCATAAAACAGGGGCGTTATGAACATGCCTATGACGAATGACATTGCTATAATGCCTATTATGAGGGCCCAGAAGCTTGCTGAGATTATACCTGTGGCCACTGCCATGCCGGCAAGCTCGAAAACGGCAATTATTACAAGCAGAGAGATTACCAGCTCCATAACAAGGTATGGGAGTATTGCCTTGGGATACTTCCATATGGTGTCAAAGCTCTCTCCAAATATGTCTGTTATTGACATGCTAGTACAATGGCATTCATGCCTTATAAGCATAGTTACTTGGACGCACTCCTGGAAAGGATCCGCGAAAGGCTTAAAATCTTATGCTCGCATAAGTGTATTGACCTATCGCTTAAGGATAGTCTCGCTTCGTGTTTTGATGGAATATACGAGATATGAGAAAGCCAGAATAATAGGCGCCCGAGCTTTGCAGCTAGCATATGGCGCACCGCCACTGATAAAGATTCCGGAAGGCATCTCAGACCCACTGGCGTTAGCCGAAGTGGAGTTCAGTGAGGGGGTCATACCTATAGTGGTAATAAAGTAATCTGAGGAATAAGCATCAGGTGAACTCTTGGAAGAATTCGATATTATAGTCGCAGGGGCAGGCATGGCCGGGGCCCTTGCAGCAACAGCCGCAGCGCAGAAGGGCGCCAAGGTGCTCATGCTGGACAGGAATGACAGCACACAGGTGGGAAAGAAGACCAACTGGGGCTGGGTCTGCGGAGATGCTGTTGCAAAGAGCCATATTGATTTCATAGAGAAAGAGCTGAACATAAAGCTCAGCAGCCCTGTGCTTGACCTTCGGGTAGACGGCGTGCAGGTGCTAAGCCCTGACATGCAAAACAAGTTCCCGTTTGAAGGTGAGGGATTCAGCTTGGACAGGCCAAAAGCGGCCAAGTTCTTTGCAGAGATGGCGGTCAAGGCAGGAGCTGAATACCGGACCCACTACGAGGTTGAAGGCCCGATAATAGAGAGCAACAAGGTAATAGGAATTTATGGCAGGAACGAGAAGGGCGAGCAGGTAAAGATAGGCTCGAAGCTTGTCATAGACACCCTTGGCATAGCAAGCACACTGCGGAGGAAGCTGCCTCCTAATGAGTATATAGAGAATACGGTAAGCACCGACGACATAGAATCTACCGGAAGGTACATAATGAAATTCGAGCGCGACGGCAGCGATATCAATTACTATGACCCGAAGAATGCACTAATACACCTCAACCAGATACTTGCTCCTGGGGGCTATGGATGGGTATTCCCAAAGACTGGCGGCAGGATAAACGTCGGGGTTGGGGTGGAGAAGAAGAGCCTTGAGATAAGGAACGAGAGGCTCTCAAAGAAAGATACACTGCATTCACTGATTGACGAGTATATAAAATGGAATCCTAATATAAAGAGCTACGAAATCGATCCTGCTGACGGCAACGGCAAGGGCTACTGGTCCGTTACTGTGAAGAGGCAGTTCGACAGCCTGGTCTTTCCAGGATACATGGGTGCGGGAGACAGCATGGCAATGCCTAACCCTATAAGTGCAGGCGGCATAGGCCCTGCCATGGTTGCAGGTGTGCTTGCTGGTGAGGTTGCCGGAGACGCCGTCGCTGCAAAAGATACGAGCCTGGAGAGGATATGGGAGTACAACGTGAAGTACAACAACCTGTACGGAAACAAGACCGCTGCGTTAGAGGCATTCAGGATATACCTGCAGTCACTCAATAACGACCTGATCAACTACGGCATGAGCCATTTCCTGACAAAGAAGGAAGCCGAGGATATAAGCTATGGCAGGATACCAAAGATAGGCATAGCCGGCACGTTCAACAAGGTGCTTAGCGGAATAGGCAACATAAACGCATTCAAGAACCTGCTCTTTACTGTGCAGAAAATGAAGAGAATGAACGAGCTCTACTCAAAGTACCCGCGCATAAGCGAATTCTCTGAATGGAAGAAGCTGATAAATGGGGAAATGGCCGAGGTAAAGGAGAGGTTCAAGCCTAACCCGGTCTAAACCGCAGCGGTATCTTCATCCTGCCGGAACGCATGGCCAACGGCAAGCATTATCATTCAATGAGCTTGCCAAGAAGCTGCAAAGCTTCCTTAATGCCATGCAGGTTGAACCGAGCATATGACTGCGCAATCCCGACTCTTATCGAATAAGCGTCTTTAGGGAGCAGCCTGAAGGTGTCTTCGTCGGTGTAGTCGTCTCCCAGCGCGAGTATGAAGTCGGGATTCTCTTTTCCTATGAAGAATGAAGCAGCAGTACCTTTGTTCACCCCGGAATTCTTTACCTCTATTATCTTGTTGCCCTTGTATACCTGCACGTCTGCGTTGGCCGTGAGCTTGCTTAAGCTGTCGAATAGCTCAGCTACCCTCAGCGATGCGAACTCCGATTCTGCTTTCCGGTAGTGCCAGACAACTGAGAAATCCTTCTCCTCTACGCGCGATCCCGGCAGCCTGTTGGCATAGTCATTCATTATGGGTATTATCATCGATTTCCATTCTGCAGTGAGCGGCCTAAGGAAACGCCATTCAGATTCATGCTCACGGACCAGCACTCCGTGTTCCGCCACAAGAGCAACGTTCAATCCCTCAAACCACTTCTCAAGTGTGCCTTTATCCCTCCCGCTTATGACAACAACCCGGTTCTTGGGGTTCAAAGAGAGCGCCCTGACCAGCGCTATTACCTGCTTTGGAGGCGCGGCCTTTTTCGGCTCATCAGTAAACTGGACAAGCGTCCCGTCGTAATCAAGAAGTATGAGCGCTCGTTTAGACTTCCCGTAGTCCTCAAGGAGCTTTTCCTCGTTCTTTCCAAGCAGCTTGGCATTGAAGACATCCTGCATCTCTTTGAGGTCATCCAATTCCTTGATGAAATCATTACCCCATCTCATTATATCATAAGACCTTACCCTGTCCTGCATTGCTGCGATTCTCTGTTCCTGCTCTTCCTTAGGCATGTTCAGTGCAGTTTCTATCGCGCTGCAGATCTCGCTTGGGTGGTTGGGATTTACTATCACTGCATCCCCCAGCTCTTTTGCGGCCCCAACCATATCGCTCAGGACAAGGACCCCTGAAGACTTTATCTTGCTTGCCACGTATTCCTTTGCAACCAGGTTCATCCCGTCCCTCAACGGAGTTATCAGCGCTACATCTGCAATGCCAAACAGCGCTACTAGCATCTCAAAGTCTATGAACTTGTACTGGTAGATTATCGGGGTCCAGTTGATCATGCCGAATTTCCCGTTGATATTACCTACTTTTTCGTCTATGGCTATCTTTAGGTCCCCGTATTCCGGGATATTTTCCCTTGACGGAACCACTACAAGGACCAGGCTTACCTTGCCGCGCATTTCGGGGTTCCTCTCAAGGAAGAGCTCGTATCCCTTCAACCTGTTCAGTATACCTTTCGTATAATCCAACCTGTCAATCGAGAATATAGTGCGATTGCCTCCTAATGTTTCCTCCAGTTTCTTCCTCTCCTTCATTATCGCTTCGGATCTTGCTACCTTCTGGAATTTGCCATAGTCTATTCCCATGGGAAAAGTGTCAACCCGTTTCAGTGCAGCATCTGGTCCCTCTATATACCCGAGGTTGCTCTCATATCCAAGAAGCCTCGATACACACGTAAGGAAGTCCTGCATGTAATCATATGTATGGAATCCTATAAGGTCGGCCCCAAGAGTCCCCGTAAGCAGATCCCTGCTCCACCTGCTGGGCAGCAGCCTGAAGATCTCATATGCAGGGAAAGGTATGTGCAGGAAGAACCCTATCCTTGACTCTGGCATGCTTGACTTGAGAATTGCGGGTAGGAGCATCAGATGGTAATCGTGCACCCACACTATGTCTCCAGGCTCTGCCACTTCGGCTACAGCATCCCTGAACATCTCATTCACTTTCTTATAAGTTTCCCAATTCTTATCGTCATAGTCTACAAACTGTGGAAAGTAATGGAAGAGCGGATACAATGTCCTGTTGCAGAATCCATTATAGAACCTATTATGTGTTTCTTCGTCCAGAAACACGGGGATGCTCTTGTTCTCCCTCGCAAGACGCCTTACCTGGTCCTCGTCGTCTTTCTTTATCGTACTCCCGGGCCAGCCTATCCATACGTAATTCTCGATGCCCTTTGCATTAAGATAAGACCGAACTCCGGTTACAAGCCCTCCTGCCCCTTCTCTTGCAGTTACTTTCCCGTCCTCCCCTTTAATAAAAGAGAGTGGCAATCTGTTCGACACTATAATGTATTTCACTCACACTCCCCCTCTTGCATATCTCTCTAATTTATTGCTGTTAATCTATGGCATTAGCGAATAAATAACTATGTGCTTTGTCTGGTATTCGCCAGTACGGGACAAAGCAATAAATAAGTTATAGAAGCGAGATATGCTATTCTATGGACGAGATTCGCTTCGAAGAAGCAGGCGCTACGCACCCCGAAAAATCTACGGGAGTCTACGCAAAGGAGAGCGGGAACGGTACAGGCGTTGGAAATGAAAACGATGTAAATGCACACGCTGTAGAGGTCTCCCACACAGAATTGGGAAAGGAGATGCACATGCTCCGGGTTGAGCGAACAGCCCGGCTTAAACGCATGTTAGAGAAGATAGCATTCGCCTCGCTTTTCGTAGACATATGCATATCTATAATCACGCTTATCTCCATAAATTACGGGAGGGTGGTTTACACGGTCGATGCGATATACCTGCTCGATTATGTCCTAACCGCAATAGTAGTGCTCTCGGTAATCGTATTTGCCGCCATATTCCTATTCTCGCACTACGACAAAATAATGAACACTCTGTTGCTGCGCCACATCAGAAACAGGAAGGTTAAGTAATGGCCGGGGCACAGGCACTATTGCGGCTTTACCTCTACCTGTACTCTGTTTAGCATAAGGCTTGAGACTATTGCCGTCACAACTATGACCATGAAGGAAATGTAGAAGGTCTGCATGAAGTAAATACCCCCCATACCATATACTATGGTTGCCAATGTGGCGACAGTCAAGCCTCTTGGCAGAAGCGCAAAAGCCAGGCGCCTGTCTCCGGGGGAATTCTTGAAGAGTACTGCTCGCACCTCTGCGTATCTTGAGATTATGAGAAGAGCCGCTATCGCCAGCCCGTAAATGAGGAACTGCTCCGACAATATCGTTATCATGCCCATAAAGACGAAGAAGAAGGTGCTTATCAGGAACTCAAGTTCCTTCTGGACTTCCATAAGTCCGACTGGGTTGCTGTTCTTCAACTTCTTCGCATCATCCTTGCTCTCAGCCTCCTCCTTGCCCTGCTCCTTATCATTCTGTTTCTTTATGCCCAACTTCTCATATATCTCCCTGAACAGGGCTTCGTTTCCTATCACCACGCCGAAAATCAGGACGGATATTATTGCAGCACCATTGAATATGGTAACGAAGCCATAGAGGAGTATGGCAACCGCAAGCGTAGCAACGTACTCCCTGGCTATCGTAAGTACATTCGATACGAAAAGCCATGCGATGCTCGCTATAAGGCCCATTACTATGGCAAAGCTGAGGTAATCCAGTACGTAGGAAGCGAACGATATCGGCGTAACAACCTGGTGTGTTACAAACAGGAGCAGCAGGGAGAACACTACTATGGCAACGAGCGAGTTTAGCGCAGTCTCGGTAAACATGGCCCCAAACATTTCCTTGCTCAATTTGACCTTTCTGATGAAAGGTATTACCACTATATTCGTTGTTTCCCCTAATATGGTGCCAAGTATTATGCCGTATATCCACGGCCACTGTAGCCACGGTGCGTAATGCACAAAGGATGCAACGACAACTATGGAAATGAAGACATCCAGGAATCCAAGCGCTATCCCTTTCCAGTTCCTAAGTGCAGGATCGCTCACATTAAGTTCCTTGCTGCCATTGAACATTATAACTATAAGCGCGAGGCTGCTGAATAGGGGAGCGAGAGACCTTAGCACCTCAAGGTAATTCACCGGTATGATATCTGCTATCTGTACCAGAAAGATGCCTATAAGCATCAGGATCAGGAGTTCAGGAACTCTGGTACGCCTGAATATTGCAGATGCTATATAGCCTATTATTATTATGAGGGCTATGACTACTAGTATCGCGGAGCTTGAAATTACCTGTAGCAGTGACAGAAACACAACAAGACCTACAGCATAAAGCAACAAGTAAGGATTGGAATGAATTTACTTAAACCTTTGCAAATTGCGATCCAAAGTGGCTGCATCACTCACCCCCTTGCGTAAATGCCGTTTGCTGGCCCATAATCCTACCCAAGAGATTCTGTATAAAAATGCTGCTACAATATGTCTGCCATTCTGTCTAGCCTAAGGTCTGTGCGGTAGAGGTATCTCGAGAGCAGCATCCTTACGGCCAAAAGGAAGGCAACACCGGAAATCACAACTAGAATCCCGTATACGTCAACACGATAGAACACGAAAGCAAGCATTATGCCTATGGCTGGCGGGTGTTCACTGCCTGTTATGAAAAGGAGCACGGAG
This sequence comes from Microcaldota archaeon, assembly GCA_021810375.1. Taxonomy (GTDB): domain Archaea; phylum Micrarchaeota; class Micrarchaeia; order Micrarchaeales; family CABMGC01; genus JAKAVK01. The sequence continues at coordinate 39,919 of JAJZJB010000002.1, read as the reverse complement.
AGCAGGAACATCAATATGCCTATAACGAGAAATATTGACACAGCCCCAATAAGGGCATACCCTACGGATCCCATTGCAGTTGCAAGGAGGTAGCTCTTGACGAATTTGCTTGGCCTTGCAGTCTTTGAGTATGGGGCCATGAACATCAAGAAGGCACTAGAGCCGAATGATGCAAAAAGAAGCACTGAAGAAGTCTCGCTATATAGGAAATTGGAATTTATTACGTAAAGAAGCCAGTAAAGCAACATAACTACTAATGCAGTGACCAGCCCTGGTAGAATCGCATAACCAGCTATCGACCAGTACGTGGGCAATTTCTGCTTAGAACCCGGTCTCTTTCCTCTCATTCAGAATACCTGGTTCGCGCAGATTTAAAAGCATAAGCGGAAGCACTACATCATTTATGTATGGAACGCGAACGATCTGCAGAGCACAGAAAAAGGCATATAAACGTAAATGACCGCATAAACAACATGGATTCCGCGAGGGCGTATAAACTCGGGCGTTATCCAGGGTCTAAACGCCAGACAGGGATATGCGTGCAACCTGACCTTTCAAGAGAATTATGTACCACACGTTTTAGCGGCGGGAGGATGCCAAATGAATGGAACGAATTACCTGGAAAAGCCTGACTCTGCGATCACTTCTGAAGAGATAGAGCAGATAGCGGCCAAAGCCATAAGGGACGGCATGGGCACCTGCGCCAACATAATCACCATGGAGCTCCTGCGTGCCACTTATGTTCCTGTAGTGATGTCGCATATGGGCCAGGGCATAATAGGTTACATAGCAGCAGCTGGGGCTCTCGCATTCTCCGGGAGGGACATAACCGAAGATGGAATAACAGACTTGATACGAGCTGTTGGGAAAGAGCCAAATGTGGATTATCTTGATGCCATCAGCAAGCTCAACTACAAGAACGATCTAATATATGTAAATGCCGTCTATTTTGCAAAAGCTAATGGCAAGGAACCTACTATAGACCTGGTGGTGGAGATAGTGAGGAGCATGGGCGTGCCCCCGGATCACAGGATAGCCGGATATGTGATTGAATATTCCAGAGAGTACCTGCAGGGATCGTATAACTTCATCAGTACCAAGATGAGCCAAGGCGGTGCCGACGAGAAGTTCTTCAAGAAGCTGTATCTGGGCATGGTTGACCTTTCCAATGACATGTCTGAACTCGCCATCCGCGAACTCAACTCTGTAATAGAAGCAAGTGCGGCTCACTCCGCAATCGGACCAGAGGCATTGCCGTATCTTACCGCTATCGGCAGCCTTGCATTTGCAGGCAGGGAGATGACTATCGATAATATATCATTGCTCATAAAGTCGATAGGCATCGAGCCGCAGACGCGGCTTCTCAAAGAACTTGAACCATTGCAATTCAAGAACCCGGTGATCTACATAATTGCACTATATTACCTATACAGCATGGACCTCCAGCTCAACAGCGATTCTATGTGCAGAATCGCCAGGGCGTTAGGCGCAGACCCGGACCAGATAATATCTGACTCTGTACTCGCATACTATAAGTCGAAAGCATCATCGCATGTCTGATTATCTACGGACAGCGTCTTTAATGCTAAGCAATAACGGATCATTTTCCAAGTAGTGCCTATTCAATCCTATCTTCCTTGCCACCCTCTCTTCATCCCGAGCTCCCAGCGAGCTCTCCCACCTGGGCGTGAAGAACACATCAGTTACCTGACCCCCAGAGAGTATAGTCTCCCAGAACCAGTACCATCTCGGCTCTGTCTCATGCCTCAACCTAACATACAATTCATTGAAAAGAACATCCGTAGGGGAGAATACCGGGAAATGCTCTCTGCCCCTTATCGCTTCTGCATATCCTGCCAGCCTTTTTATGTTCCTCTCTACAAATCCTGGCCCATCGGAAGATATCATACCTGATACATAGCCTATCCTCTCCGCCCCGGCATCCCTGACATCCTTTAGTATGTTCAGCACAGCCTTGCTGACCTCTTCCATGGTACACATGTCCCTGAGCCGTTCCTTAAATAGATCGGGCTGAAGCACTGGTAAATTCCGCTGCCTTTGTGCCGCTGCCATAAATCCAACCCTCTGGGCCTGCAGGGAGCTAACCTCTCAAAAAAGTTAAAAGCCTTCCCTGCAGTCATTGCAGCAACCCTTTATATGCGTTGGCAGCGACTCTCACTTGCCAGGATTAAATGCTTGGCGAGAACCGGCGATGACATGGATCTCCTGACCAGGATATTCGACGGAAGCACCGAAAGGCACGTAGTGGAAAGGGGAAAGAGAATAATAGACCAGGCAGTTGCCGAGAATAGGATGCTCGCCAGAATAGCAAACGGATCTACTGACCTGAGTGGAGTCAAGGCAATAGAAAGCAATGCAGACAAAGAAGTATTCGAAATTGCAAATTCTGTTACATCAGGCGCCATAGCCCCAAACCTTGTCGACGACATGCTGCGATTCGTCAACCGCGAGGACGACATAGTCGATGCGCTGTTCAACCTTGCGAGGGTAGCTGTTAGGTACAAAGGCGCGAACAAGAAGGCCGACGAATACGTCAAGGCAAATCTTCTAATACTCTCGAACCTCATAAACAACGCCTTGGTGCTGCTCTATGAGATGCATAAGGCGCAAACGCTCGAGCAGGCCAGAAAGCTCCGGGAGCGGATAGAACAGGTGGAGCAGAAAGGAGACGACATAAAAGACTCGATGCTAGACTACGCCGCAAAGACGAAAGGTATAGATTTTAAGTCATTCCACTACATACAAAGCGTAGCTTTCCTCGCTGACGAAGTCCTCGATGGCTGCGAAGATACGTCTGACATGATAGAGAGCATGATGCGCTCAATACTGACCTAGTGGTTCATTGATACTGCTTTTGATATACATCCTCTCATTTCTCCTTGTTGCCGTTGTCTCCGGCAACAACCTGCCCGTATGTTGCGGCCCAATAATATCGAGCGGCATAGTGGGCAAAAAAACCGGGATAGCCATGGCTATCCTTGGCTATGCTGCAGGCTACCTCATCGAAGGGCAGCTGCTCAGGACCGGCCTGCTTGCGCTTATGCCCGTCCACTCGGCTTACATGGTTGCGCTCTCCCTCGCAGTCACTCTTGTGATATTCATCATAGCGCATCTCCTCAGAGTGCCGCATTCGCTATCCGTTACATTTACTGCCGTTATCCTCGGACTTGGCTATGGATTTGGCTCTGCAATAAACGGCGCCTTCGTTACCGATGTTCTTGTGTTCTGGATCATATCTGCACTGTTTGCCGGAGTAGCCACAATTGCCATAATGAGACTGGCATTCAAGACGCTGCCAAAGGTGCGTGTCTGGGTCGCCGTGAGCAGGATGAAACTCCTCCTTATCATTGCATCATTCTTCAGCGCTTTCGTTCTTGGAGCAAACACTATCGGATTTGTATTTGCATCTACCTCCGGAATAATAAATCCGTTGTATGGTGCGCTTATAGCCATAGTGGCAATAATTTCCGGCAGCGTCCTCCTTAGCTCCGGCGAACTTAAGAGAATGGGCAATGAGATACTGCCCCTAAGGTACCTCAACGCGCTGGTATCCCAGGCTATGTCCGTAGCCATAGTGCAAGTCGCCACTATGTTCAGCATACCAGCATCAAATACGCAGACTTTCACAGCAAGTCTATATGGGGCCGGACTTAGCTATAAAACGAGGCTATTGAGAAAAAGACCAGCCATAACAATAATTGCGGCATGGATATCTACTGCCCTTGTGAGTTTTGCCCTGGGATTCTTACTTATTAAGCTCTTCTGACCTGCCAAGGCCCGTGCAAGCCCATTCAAGCAAAACAGCCCAATGCCACTTTAAGCAACTCATGCCTTAATGCCAAATCCCGGAAAGTCTGTCATACGATTGCATTTATATGCACAGTCAGATTATCGCGCAATTCTGACTTCACATAGACTGCTTTGGCTTGACTCTCTGTCTGCCCTGCTATAAAGCCTTCAATGGCGCCCCTTAATATCGGGAAATCGGAATCCTTCGCAGTGCTATACCATGGCGCACCGGCAAACCTGAATTCCTCTGAATTAACGCCTCTCTCAACAGTAACGATTCCATATCCGAATGCGGTAAGCATATCTGCCAGGAATGAGTATCTGTCTTGTTGCTTAGGTACGTCCCTGCCGATCAGCTCAAAGGACTCCCTGGCCGATTCATACAGGATCTGGCTTCCCAAAAGGGACTCAAGCTCATATGGCAGTGAGATCTCGGTAGAGAGCAGACGCTCATGGGGGAATGCAAACTGAAGTTGGCCACGTCCGTTTGAGAGGACATTCTCCCTTAACAATCTCTCCAGGTTGCACGCTGTCGGTGGGATTATGTCCGGCGGTTGGTTCAGTTGCCTGTATAATGCCATATCCCCTATGTCTGGCGCTCCGCGGGACTCATAAAACCTGATCCCGCTTTCCCTCAGCCTTTCCGTGGGCCCGCATACCAATACATACCTGTCATCAGCAATGTGAGTGACGCCACATTCAATCGTGTCAAAATCCCCGAGCAAGTAGGCCCATACCCCGGCGCTTCCCCCAACAATCGGAAAGCCGCCCCCATTCACGCGTGTTACGGCAAGGTTCTTTGTAGTTATGGTGAGCACTTTTTGCTCCATATCGACATTTGTATCTATGCTATCTGCATATATTGCCTCGATGAACTCGTAGAGCAACCTTACAGAGAACTTGACTTCAGATCTCGGCAGCCTTGCAATGGAGCAGAACCTATAGCCATACCTCTTTCCGGCTCCGTATAACTTTGCAAGCCCATCACTGCCCATAGCACGCGATACCTTCTCCTCAAGCTTGAGAAAGAACGACTCTGAAAGGAAGATATTTCTTACATAGACGGCCTCTCCCTGGAAATCGTGATATCTGCCTATCAGATAGCCTGGAATGTCCGAAAGGAACATGTTAGGCATGACGAACTCCTTGATGAAGAAGTCTTTTATGTCGTCTCCGATTGAAATATTATCTACCCAATAGCATAATCTATTGCCATTGGCCTTAAATAGTTTATGCAACTCTTCTATTCCCCGCGCAATACCCATTTTCGCTAAGACTCACTTAACAAACCTGATGTATATCCTGCGGTACTGCAGCAACACCGAGGCAATGAGGACTGCAATTACCAGCAAATACGAGTATAAGATCGGCGACGCCGTGCCGCCCCTGATGCTAGATCCTATGCTGACCACCAGAACAAGGCTCATGATTCCCAAAAAGGCAATCACCAGCGCATGCACTGTGAATATCATGCTGAATGCAACGCTCCGATTGTCGGATCCTTTCCTCTCTTTTATGTGGTAGAACAACGATGGAAGGCTCATAAGATACGGATATCCCTCAAATAGCGTGTACCTGTATCTGATCACCAAAAGAAGCAGAGCCAGTACGCATGTGAATATGAGTGGTACCAGAAACAGAGTAAACCTGCCGACCGACCCGAAGTAATAGACACTGGCAGCCCAGGAAAAGAGGACAAAGAGGAATCCTATGAATATCAGCACTTTGGCTACGGCTTCCAGCCCATATCTCCTAAGCTTTCTATTGGCCATAAGCACATTGCCCTGCCAAGCTATTTAAATTCGCTGAGTCCGGATGAAATGCCGGAAGCCCCAGAAGGGAATCGAACCCTCGACATCCAGTTTACAAAACTGGCGCTCTACCACTGAGCTACTGGGGCAGAAATGATTACTCTATGCCGGGTACCAATATAAAGATTTCATCGGTCTCTTCAAATTCTGTAGTAAATCCTTATAAGTGGGCTAGCCGCTTGTTTATCTTATTGTGGAGGTTTATAGCATGCCTACGCGTGTCAGACCAGAAGCCAGGCTAAGGCCGTCTAGCGAGATTCCCAGGGATACTGCTGAAAGCCTTGCACGCCACATACTGCACAGCCCTATCCTCGCATCGAGTATGGCGTGGTCAGGCAATTTCAATATGCTTGCGCGTAGGAATGCCGGCACGGCAGGCAAGACAACGGCGCATCTCGTAGCTATGGAAAGAGCCGGAGCGAGCGGGTTTAGGGAAAGTCACGCTCAGGGAGATATAGCCTCTGCGGTGCAACAGGCATCGAAAAGCCGCATCGGAGAACTGAGAACCGATAAAACACATCCTTTGCGGGATGCAGTGATTGCATGACGCAGAGGAAGCCCACACTGTTACGGGTGGGTGGATGTCACGCAGTGCAACAGCTCAGCTTAGAAACATCCTCATAGAAAGCCTGTGCCGCCAGTTTGAATCCTTCGCTAAGCGTTGGGAAGACATGTACAGTGTCTATTATGTCATCTATAGTAAGTCCAAACTTGACTGCAAGCACTCCCTCATGTATCATATCTGCCGCATGCGGTGCGAGCATATGTACGCCTAGTATCTTCTTGGTTTTGTTATCAATCACTATTTTTACTAAGCCCCGCTGGTCCCCCATTATCCTTGCCTTTGGCACCAGCTTCATTTCGAGGGGGCTGCATGCGCATCTTATTCCATCCTTTACAACCTGCTCCTCGGTCATGCCCACCATAGCAGCTTCGGGATAAGTGAATATAGCACTAGGCACCTCGTTGATGTTTACCTCCTTCCCTGCATGTTGAAACAAGTTTGCTGTGGCTATATTGCCTTCCTTGGCAGCCAGAGTCTCGAGCATAGGCTCCCCAGTCACATCTCCGGCAGCATATATGCCATCTGCTGTGGTTTTCAGCTGTTTATCGACTTTTATGAATCCCTTGGCATTTAGTTGCACTCCCACAACATCCAGCTTCAAGCTTTCTGTGTTGGCACGCCGGCCAGTAGCGAACAGCACTTCTTCTGCCTCAAAGACGGTCTGCCTGCCGTTTACCATTGCCTCTATCACCTTATTCCTTTTGCTTGTCATAATGCTGGCTGGCGTAGCTCCTGTAATCAGCTTCACACCGCTTGCCTTCAGATAAGAGGCAAGATGGCTGCTAACTTCAGGTTCCCAGTTTGGTATTATCCTATCGCTTCTTTGCAGCAGCGTCACTTTTACCCCAAAATTCGCAAACATCTGGGCGAATTCCAGGCCAATTGCCCGCCCCCCTATAACTATGATGGATTCGGGCAGCTTCCTGAGTGACAATGCCTCCTCGTTAGTAAGATATGTTGACTTTTCTATTCCTTTTATTGGCGGAACGGATGCGCGGGCTCCTGTGGCTACCAGTATGCTCTCTGCATTTACCTCATTCCTTCCTGCTTTTATGGTATCTTTATCAACGAACGATGCAGTTTCGTTGATATAAGTAACATTTTCCAGATTCTCCAAGACATCCTTGTATTTCTCTTTTCTCAGCTCATCCACCAGGCGCGTTTTTTCATCCATTATCCTGGCATAATCGGGCTTCCCAATACTGTAGCTTAGGCCATTGAACCTTCTCTGCCCTAGCTCCTCCATGAAGGAACTTGCCGCTATGAGCCTCTTGCTCGGCACGCAGCCCACATTTATGCATGTACCACCTAAAACAGTACCTTTAGTAGCGCTCTTTCCGATCATGGCAGTCCTAATCCCCAAACTGTCTGCTTTTATTGCAGCGGCAAATGCTGCAGATCCCTGGCCTAATATTGCGTATTCGAAACTTCCTATTCAATCACCCTCGAAATATACTCCCTATTGGCCAAGTCGCAGGTCATTATTTCATGGCTGTATTTCTGTATGTGCTTCAATATTCCGTTTATTATCGGCCTTGCCTCTGCATTAATGCTGTATATGCGCGCCTTGCCGTCTTTCCTTACATTTACAAAACCGCAATTCAGAAGACAGTCCATGTGGTGCGACACATTGCTCTGCTCTATGCCTGTTGCATTGACAATCTCGCTGACGTTCAGGTCTTTTTCTGTTAAGGCAGTAAGTATGCTGAATCTGCTGTAGTTGCCTATAGCAAAGAAGAACGTCTTTATTCCTAGTTTATCCATGATATCACTATTCAGAAACATTTATGGCATGCTCAAGCTGGCCCAGAGTTGACCCAAGGGAGCTGTTTACATAAAGCACCTTGCCACTGCTTGAAACAAGATAATATATGTCAAGATAACCTTTCGGGTCGTATGACACGGTCATATTATAGCCTGCCTGTGCGGGTATTATCGTACTGTTGGCATATGCTGTTGGTGCATATGAGTACACAAAGCTTGCTATATCCGGGCCGCTATATCCCAAATTCCTATATAGCTCCAATTCGACAACCTTTATTCCATGCTCTCTGAAAAACTGATAGTTCTGGTTTAGCTCCTCATTGCCTTGCGCGCAGCTAGAGCACCACGTGGCTACAAACCACAGCACCGTGACATGGCCTCTATACGATGTCAGGTTGGCAGAGGAGCCATTGGCTATAAGAAATTCATAATTCGGTGCAAGTTCACCGGAAGTTATGTTCTGCAATTTTACGCTTGTGCTCGTTGAACCGTGCACAAAGAGTACGACGACAACTGCTACTACTACCACCGCTATCACTGCTGCCATTAAAACAATCTTCTTCATTTCTTCACCACACAACATTTAGCTATGCTTCTTGATGTCAGGATGACACTTAGCAAAAGGAAACCAATTGAAGTTACTATTAAAGGCGTTTCATATGCAGCAAATGGGCCCTGCAATGCACCTGCCGTGCCTATTATTGTAGACGTAGATGCGCCCAACACTGCCAACATGCTGGGTATGAGTGTGGTACAGCACAAACTGCCAGGTATTATGGCAGCAACCACAGCTCCAACCCCCAATTTGCCTGTCAGTGCGCCATTCCTCTTAAAGGCAAAGGCACTCATTACCACTGACAATGAAAACAATATGCCCATTGATGCTGATACCATGAGGGAATAGGCATTCAACCCTATGGCTATCTTGGGCCCTGCAAGATTTATCGAGGAAGGCAAGAGCAAATATCCATATCCGATAAAGAACAGCACGGAAATAATTAGAAATGTAACCAGGTACCTTCTCTGCCCCAATACAAGACGCAACGCACTTATTGCAGACCAAGCTCTTGCCACTATATATGAATGGATAATCATATTTATAAGACTTCGCCCTGGTGCATGGGTATATTTAGAAATTTACCAAAAATAGTCAAACGCTATCCGTCTTTAGCTTCGGCGACAAAAATGGGAAACATTTCAATGACTTATATATAACCCCAAATCAGATTTGCTCCCATCGGGATTTGAACCCGAGTCGCAGGCGTGAGAGGCCTGCGTCCTTGACCGGACTAGACGATAGGAGCTTTGAATATCCACGATATTGAAAGTACACTAATATATCTCTTTTCGTTGATATGCATAAACACTGATTTTATGCTGCTTGACAAGTATACTCCTTTCACGCTAAACGGGCTGGTAGGCAATCAATTCCCAATAGAGAAGCTCAACAAGTTCGGGCTTGATGCGCTTTCCGGAAGAGTTTCCAAACCAGTCATGATCTACGGACCATCTGGGACTGGAAAAACATGCGCCGCAAGGGCGTTGGCATACGCAAACGGGTTCGAGATCCTTGAACTCAACTCAAGTGACTACCGCGATGCGGAGACTATAAGCAAGAAGGTCCTTCCGGCCAGCCAGACCAGGGGCCTGTTCAACAAGAAGGTACTGATACTCTTCGATGAGATAGACGAGCTCTCTTCAAAGTTCGATGGCGGAGCCGAGCATATCATAGTGCAACTTATCAACAAGTCAAAGCAGCCCATAGTATTCACTGCCAATGACTATTGGAACAGGAAGATTGCCTTCCTAAGGAACTACGTGGAAAAGATCGAGTTCAAGAGAATCGGAAGGGACGAGCTCCTGGCCTATCTCAAGAACATAAGGGAGAAGGAAAAACGCAATGCCAGCGACGAGATACTTGAAGAGATAGTCAAGAGGAGCAATGGAGATGTGAGAAGTGCGCTAAACGACATGGAGATGATGTTTGATGCGAGGCCCGAACTCATCGAATCGCTGTCCATGCGGGATCGCAAGATGGAGATATTCTCCGTTCTGGACAAGATATTTCTCTCATCCAATTTCGACATAGCAAGATATGCTGCTGCTAATACCGACCTGGACATGAGCATGCTGATAAACTGGGTCGACGAGAACATACCTACAAGGTATCTCTCAAAGAGGAGCAGGAGGGATTCCTACAGGTACCTCTCCAAGGCGAGTTCCTTCTACGAGAACGCATCAAGGTCTAACTACTATGGCTATATGCGCTATTCGTCAATCCTCCTATCTGCTGGAGTATCCGTATCCAATACCGGGGACATAAGTATGATGAACAGGTATTCGTTCCCTGCAAACATACAATACCTGAGCAAAGTCAAGAAGGGCAAGGAAGCCATAAACAACGTGGCAAGCAAGCTGTTCGGGATACTTCATTCAAACAGGAAGGACATAGTCAAGGGCAGCCTACCGCTTATCTATACCATGATGAAATATGCAGAGAGCGAACTAGGTCACGAAGTCGTTGCGGACTTCATGGCAAGGCATCTCAACCTGGATGAAAAAGACCTGGAAAAGATTCTCGAATACTACCAGTTCACCTCCTGATCTGCCAAGGGCTAGGCCAAAGGACAGACTGATAAATACGTAAGTTTATAAAATTTCACATCAACTAATAGTTTGATGGACCCGCATCAGGCAAAAGCGCAGTCTGCAATGGAATACCTTATGACTTACGGGTGGTCTATTGTAATAATAGCCATAGCCATCGGTCTGCTGTTTTACTTGGGGGTTTTTGGTGGTTCATCGTCTATTGCTACAGGCAGTTGCTTGGCCACTCCAGGATACGTATGTACAAATCCGATATTAAACTCTACAGGAAATATATCTATACTGTTAGGCCAAGCTACAGGGCACAGCATAGTGATAAACTCCATCGCATGTACAAACAGCTCTGTATCAAGCCCAACAAACACCTTGCCGCTGACTATACCTATAACCCTGCCCTCCGGCAGTAAGACCGCACTCATATTCCAATGCCCTTCAACAGGGGGCGCCATAGGAACGCCATATAGGGGCTATTTGTGGATAACATACAATAGCGCAATTCAGAGTGGGCTTGTAGCAAAGATCGCCACATTTAGCGCAGCTGTCTCTACAACATCATCCTTGCGTGGAATTCAGGGAGGGAGCAGCAGCCAACAGCAAATAGGTCTCTGCACCGTGGCTGGAAACAATGAGGCAAATACGCTTTCTGCCAATCCTGGATGCGGCATGTACTTCTGCGATGGTGCAAATTACAATTACGTAATGTCATCAATGAGCTGGAGCCAAGACGTAGTTGCCTACGGTCCGTATGCTTCTACAGGTAGTCAGTCTTCTAACACCTGCAGTGCAAGTTCCTCCGGTCCAGTATGGCAAAGCTTTTCTGAAATAGGAATCAACGGCATAACTACATATAGCATAATTAATTCGCCTCAATACTACAATAGCGGAGGAAGCATATCATCGTCATATTCTCTGTCTTCGAATAGCGATGTAGTAATAATGGTGGGGTGCGGATGGACCCGGTGCGGTTCGGTTACTTTCCCTTCTGGATGTACCACTGAGATGACCCAGGGATATGAAGGAAGCGGCATAGCTACCGAAATAGCATACTGCCAGTCGCAGGGTGCCGGTACATATACAATTGGCGGCTCTGCCGGGGAATATACTGCTATAGAAGCAGCCCTACTGGGCGTATCCGGAGCCAGCGTACCCTCCGTCTCCTTATCATTTTCCGCAGGTACGTCCCCCAAAGAAGGCGTTTCGGATACCGCAACGGGAACCACCAGTAGGCCTGGAGATTCTATTTCAATAGAGGACTGTGCCGGCAGCAGCTGCACACCGTCAAATGTGCTTTCCTCAGGAACGACTTCTGTCACTTATAATACAAATACATTGGGCATGGGGACTTATAGGTTTGATGCTTGTGATACTGTAAAGAACACTTGCTCCTCATTATACACTGTATATATAGAGAATCCAGCATCTATTTCTTTTACCTACAGCGGTTCTTACAGCGCCGGAGAGTCAGATACAATAACGGGTTCAACAACTGTTACAGGAGATACAGTGGACATCGAAGATTGCTCTGGTGTAAGCTGCGCTCCTGCTGCAATCATCTCATCGGGTATAACTACCACCACCTACAATACAAACACGCTCCAGCCAGGCACATATGGGTTCAAGGCATGCGATACTACAGTTAACGCATGCACGGCCGATAGTTACTTAACACTGACAACTCCGATGTCAATATCGTTTTCCAATGGCATACTGATTAATCCTGGCACAAATGACATAATAACGGGCACTAACGCTAACAGCCTAGGCGAAGCCGAAGTAGAATATTGTCTAGGATCCGGATGCACACCGGCAAACATCGTAGCTTCAGGAACACCTTCTGCTTCGTATAACGCCAACTCACTTTCTACCGGGAATTACATCTTCGATGCATGTGATGCAACACAATCTATATGTTCTACAACGGCGCAGCTTACCGTTACCTCTTCCAGCAGCAATGCTATATGCACGAATACCATATACACCTATTACAACGGCGTTGTGCCCAACACTGCCACGATAAGCTACATCCTTTATGGCGGCGGCGGTGGCGCAACAGGTTATACAAGCGCAGGCGGCAAGGACGGTCTAGAAGCAATTGGAAGCTACACGCTAAATTCAGGTAATACTTTAACAGTATATTCTGGCGGCGGTGGTGGTGGCGGCTGGGGTCCTGCAGGCGGCGGAGGAGACTCTGTAATACTTTCAGGTTCTACGACAGTGGCAATAGCTGCCGGCGGCAACGGCGCAACAGACGGGCTTAGTGGTGCATATCCAGGCGCCGGAGGAAATACTGGAGGAACGTCATATAGTACTCCAAGCTGTACTGCTGCAGGTGGTGGTGGCGGCGGTACAGGTCATGAGGGTGGCGCCGGAGGCACAGGAGTATATTCCGGAGGCATATGTACTGGCGGTGTTGGCGGCGCCGGCTGGGGGCAGGGCGGTGATGGCCCTACCGGAGGGGCTGGTGCCGGTTACAGCTCCGGCGGTGGAGGAGGATACGGCGGCGGTGGTGGCGGCGGTGGCGATACCTCTGGAGGTACTGGTGGCACCGGAGGCAGTAGCGGAGCCAGTGGAACTGCAGGGCCAATAGGGGCAGGAGGACTTGGTGCGTCTTCTGAAACAAGTAGCCAATACGGACTGGGTGGTGCTGCTGGTAGCTATGATGGTGGAAATGCAGGGATTGCAATCCTTCAATGGCCCGAAGTCGGCGGATCCTGTGCACTTTCTTCCGTATAACTTGCTACAACTCCAATTCCATTGCTACTGTCGGTTCCTCAATGCCAAATGCATTGAGCACTTCGGGATGGACTTCGCCGAAGAACCCGATCGCCTTTCCATCTGCACTTGCCTTAGCGCATCTTCCCTCTATAAAGCTTCCATGGCCGTATCTCTCGAGCTTGCATCTAAGCCCGAGCGTATAAGAGAGCGCCTCGAAAACCGATTTTATTCCATTGAAGTTGACCTTTGGATCTGAAGACGCGGCAGCGAGATGGTATGCCTCTGAAGGTTTCTTTCCACTCAGCGAGAAAACCATATCGTATTCAAATACGCTTAGCGGGGTCTTCTCGTTAAGCGAGAGTGCAATGTTCCTAAGCAGGGAGGGCAGAACCCACGTCCTCATCATGGTTATTGCCTCGGATTTAGGGTTCTTTATGCGTATTGCAGTTGCATTACCCTCAATCCTCATGTTTGTGAAATTAATAGTGTCATTGGTAAGGTAGGAATTCATCATCTGGTTGAATCCAAGGCCTACCATAAGTTCTGACACGCCAGTGCGCCTGATTGCGGCTGGGTCCGCCAGCCCGGAGAGGACGGATCGTATCGGCACCGGGTTTATGTAGTCGTATCCGTATGCTATCGCGATATCCTCGACTATGTCCTGCTCGTTTATGACATCTAGTCGATATGGGGGCACATTGAATCTGACCTTATTGCCTATGTAAGCAGCATCGTAGCCCATCTTTGCAGCCAGCGACGCCACGTTATTCGGGCCTATCTCAACCCCAATGTCGCGCTCCGCCATTCTTGTAGGCATCATTATCTCGCGTGTCTCCATCATTGGAGTCATCATTTCTTTGTCCTGATAATTTATCCGGGCCCTCTTTACCTCGCCATTCATATCTATGAAGATTGCAGCAAGCATGTCTGCAGTCTTGTTTATCATGTATTCCGAGTAGCCGGTTACGTCTATCAATACATTCCTTGTCGATGCGCTTACCTTTGTCCTCTCGGAATTGAGTATCGGTATTAGCGCCAGGGTCCCTACTGCATCTTTCAGTGCCGGATAGAGCATTGCCTTGCCGTGTTGCAATGCTCCTGCATACTTTTTGCCCTTGTCCGTATCTTCAAGCACCTGCCTGTATGACATCTCCTTGCTCGAATTGAGCGGTACAAAACGTCCGTCTGCATAAGCATCATATGTCAACTTGCCTTCAACTACATCAAGGTTGTGCATTCCTATGGCTATCTTTCTCCTTGCCCTGCCGTATGTATCCGTGAACTTGTCCATGGAATTTAGCAGTTCGGCCAGCGATTCGTTGGTGAAACGCAATCCCATCACCACGAATGATGCTATGCAAGGCCTGACCTTCTTCACCGCCCTGCCGACGTTTACCTCTATTACTGGCTCATGGTCCCTGATCGCGTAATTATACCTCTTGCTCCTGTGCGAATAGAGCTGCAACGCCCTTGCAAACCCTACGGCGCTTATCAGGTCTGGCCTGTTTGAGGATATCTCCACGCTTATCTCATCCTCGCCGAGCTTTTCTATGTTTATGCCAAGCTTGTTTATTTCCTCTGAGAGCTTGTCGTCGGGCAAGTTGCCTACCAGGCTTGAAAGATACTTCTTGTTGAAAGTTGCTACTGGCATATTCTCACATCATTCTCCTGTTCCTGAGCCATCCAAGGCCATTGTTGTAGAGCTCCGATATGCTCTTCACATCCCCATTCTCGCGTATCTGCATAAGCCTCTCTACCGCAACACCCCAAGCCAGCACCACAAGTTTCCTCCGCCTTACCCCTGTTATCTCCTTCCTTATCATTCCCGCACCGCCGAACTCTATCCATTCCTTGAGACCTTTGGAGTATGCGTACAATTCAACTCCTGGCTCTACAAAGGGGAAATATGCGGGCTTGAACTTTATCTCAGTGCCCAGCCACGAGTAGAGCCTTATTATTGTATCGAAAAGGTTTGCAAATGTCAGATCCTTTCCTATTATCACGCCATCTGTCTGGTAGAAGTCAGCAAGATGCCTATAATCGACATTCTCATTCCTAAATACCCTTCCTATAGAGAAGAGCTTCACCGGGTAATCCATATTCTTGCCACTTCCAGCAAGCATCTCATACAGATACCTCACCGATATGCTCGTCATATGTGTCCTTAGCACAGGCTCCATGGCGGTGTCCACGCTCCATTTATAACGCCACCCCTGCGTGTGTGCTTTCTTGACGCGGTTTATGTACGCTTTGTTCTTTATCTCTTGCTCCTCTATATCCTCGAGATAGAATGTATCCTGTGCATCCCTTGCAGGATGGTCTTGCGGCTGAAAGAGCGCATCAAAGACCCAGAATGCGGAATCTATGACCGGTCCGGAAATCTCCCTGAAACCATTCGATACGTATGCCCTCCTTATGTCATCTATATTCTGCATAAGCGGGTGTTTCCTTGCAGGCATCGACCTCTCGACCTGTACGTTCACGTCATAGCTCTTGAATCCTACTCCCTTCCATGCCCCGCTTGCTATCATGCTCTTTGTCAGACCGCCTATGCCCTCTTTTCCTTCATCTGCGGATTCTCCCTTTGCAGTTATCCTCACTCCGGTTACCTTATTCCTCTTCTTGACTTCTATGAGCCGCCTCTTGGATAACTCTGCAATCTCTTCTGGATGCCTTTTTGAGAGACTTGCATATGATGAAGGATCCTTTCCAAGCTCCTTGAGCACCTGTTCCTCAGGCAATCCCTTCTCGTATGCACTGATTCCTTTCTTGACAAGAAGTATAAGCCCGTCTTTTATAGTGACAAAACCCTTCTGCTTGGCCCACTGGAAGCCTATCCTTTCCTTGTCTTTCAGGTTATCAACCTTAAGAGTTCTTTCCCTCAGTGTTGCCAGTAGCGACGATTCCGGCAGCGCAGACATAGCGTAATCCCTACCCTCGTCGGTGAGCGTAGCCTCGATTACGTCCTCCTTCTCCAGTTCAACATATCCCTGCGCGCTGAGGCTCTCCAAGGCCCAGAGCGCCTCGTCCCTGCCCACGCCTGCCTTGCTGGCAAGCTCATCAAGTCCTAGTTCTTTCTTCCCCCTCAGTCCATCAAGGATCGCTCTCTCATATCTGTGCAATGCTCCACCTCATTCCGGCACTACGAATTTCAGGTATACGTAAGCCACAAAGACCCCAAGCAATATGATCCCGAGCAGGTAGATAAGCTGCCTGTTGTTGTTATATAATGCGTCGAAATACGAAAGCACCTCTTCCTGCGGGGTCTGTAGTGTTATGTAGGACATGGTAAAGCCGTTGAGCGGCTCCTGTGAATTCCACGAGAAGAGCGTGTCATTCGAGTAGCTGCCAGTCACAGATGCCGCCGGCAGGTCGGGAAGCGGATATATCGAGACTATCTGCGAGCCCTCCGGCACTATTATGTTGAAGCGCTCCGAAGGGCCAAGCTCCTGCCCGCTGGCCGTGTGTTCAAAATTGAGCATAGAGTCATTGAATGTATAAAGGAACTTTCGGGGGGCTATCTCCTGCACGTTTGTCACATTGTATACATAATAGCTTAGTATTATCTCAGATGCCGCACCCTGCGGGGTCAGGATCAGCGCTCCAGGCAGGAATGTCACATTGGATGCGCCAGATCTTGGATTAAGTATGTGTTCGGTGAGCAACTGCGAATCCAGGATGTTCCTCCAGTCGCTTATGCTCAGATTGTATGCACCCCTGCTAGCTTCGTACTGTGCTATTGACGAATTGCTTATGAAGATGCTATATGTCTCTATTACCCTCGCTCCAGTGCTGCTGTTCAGGAGCACTGTGGTATTGATTGCAGTTATGTTGTAGTATGCCGAGACGCTGCCTAACGGGAGCGCGAAAAGCAATGCAAGAACTATTACATAGAGCCTTCTCATGTGCATGGTATCTTTACAGGAATCACTCTCTATATAAGCATAAAAAGGTTATCGGGGCCGGAGCAGACATACGCTTATATACCTTATCGCTGATATATACCTGAGATTAAACGAATGCCATTGGCATCGTTGTGTTTTCTGAATAAGGTCGTATTTTATGGCTTCAGAAACCGAGAACAAATTACTAGCAGTTATACGAGTCCGCGGAAGGATAGGCGTAAGGAAGGATATCAGCGAGACGCTCAAGAGACTTAACCTTAAGAGCCCGAACAACATGGTGCTGCTGGCGTCCACCAGGTCAAACCTTGGAATGATCAAAAAATGCAACGATTACGTGACATATGGCGAGATCGACTCCGCACTTGTCGAGAAGGTGCTCACAAAACGCGGCCTTAAGGCCAGCAAGGAAGACCTTGCTGCAATATCAAGCGGGAAGAAGGCCGCAAGGGAAGTGGTGGACATGCCTATACGGCTCCATCCCCCTACGCACGGATACGAGGGCATAAAAGCCTCGTTCAGCAGGAAAGGCGCTCTTGGATATCGCGGAAGCGCTATCAACAAACTTATCTCAAGAATGGCATGATAACATGGTATTGCGTGTAAAGAAGAACCGGAAATACTTCGGAACCAGGACGTGGGGCTGGGGGAACAAGAAGAACAACAGGGGCAGCGGAGCAAGAGGGGGTGTAGGAAGAGGAGGCAGGAAGAGCAAGTGGACGTATACTGTAAAATACGACAAGGAAAGGATACACACTCCGGGATTCAAGCCGCCCCGAAGGATTGCGCTCAGCGAGATAAGCCTCGACAAGGTTTCTTCAATGGTACGGGCAATGAAGGAGGAAAAACCCACACTCGAACTGCGTGGATACAAGGTCCTCTCGAATGGCAGACTCGCAAAGCCTGCGGTTGTAAAGGCAACCGGATTCTCTGCCAAGGCCGAAGAGAAGATAAAACAGGCTGGCGGAGAAGCGGTTAAACTGGAGTGAAATGGCTCCAAAAAGATTTTATGGAAAGACTGAGCATCGCCTTTTATACAGATTCTTATCTCCCGGCTGTTGATGGCGTCGTATCATCAATCCTCAACTTCAAGGCCGAGCTTGAGAGGCGCGGCAACAAGGTATACGTATTTACCAGCGGCAAGCCAGGCCAGAGGCTTGGAAAGGACGTATTCGTATATCCAGGCGTAAGGTTCAAGCCGTACCCTCAATACAACGTTGCCATATTCCCCTTCAACTCGTCATCAAAGCTGAAGGATCTCTCTATAGACATAATACATGCCCAGACCCCGTTCGTAATGGGCTTTGCCGGACTGGTCGCCTCGAAATTCGGGCGCTATCCGATAGCGAGCACTTTCCATACTATGATAAACAACAAGAGCGTCATAAACCAGTATTACCCGCGAAACAAGGGCCTCAAGAACTTTACAAAGAAATACCTGTGGATGTACACGAAATTCTTCTACATGCGAAGCAATGTAACCATCGCTCCGACGGAAACTATAATGAGATATCTCAAGAAACACGGTATAAGCAACACTACCGTAGTTCCTAATAGTGTCGATATAAAGCGTTTCAACGAGAAAGCCAGCGGCGAAAAGATGAAGAGGCGCATAGGGGTGAAAGGCAGGGAAAAAGTGGTACTTTATCTCGGCAGGATCAGCAAGGAGAAGCGCCTGGACGTCATGCTAAAGGCATGCAGGATACTTACAAAACGCGGAGAAAGAGTAAGGTTTGTCCTCGGTGGCAAAGGACCCGCGGAGGAGCTCTACAGAAACATGGCAGTTAGGCTCGGAATACGCGACAAAGTTGAGTTCCTGGGGTTCGTAGACCAGAAGGACCTGCCGAGCCTGTATGCCGCAGCCGATGCGTTCTGCATGCCTTCCACATTCGAGACTCAGGGAATAGTGTGCCTCGAGGCTATGGCTACTGGAAAGCCGGTGGTCGGGGCGAATTATCTTGCACTGAAAGATCTGATAAAGAACGGGAAGAACGGAGAAAGGTTCGCCCCTGGCGATTATACCACGTGCGCAAACAAGATAGAAAGGGTTTTAAATAGTCCTGAGACATATAGAAGGAATGCTATTAATACTGCAAGGGAATTCTCTGTAGAGAAGACTACCGACAGATTGCTAGACACCTACAATTCCGTGTTATCTAAATGGGCGATGTACTGACTGACCAGGAAGGAAAGAATCATGCTGCGAATGCAAATCCTGCAGCCCCAGCTCCGACTGCTGTTGCTGAGAAAACCGCAAAAGATCCCCAGGCAGCTAAGCTTGAGGAGATACGGAAGGGCATAGACGAGGAGAAGAAAAAGATACCGCCGCTAATAGACAGCGTAAGGAGGAGCAGGCACAGGCTCTCCTACAAGCTGGCCGAGAAGGCCGCGATGGCCAAACTGGCAGCGATGTCAAAGGACAACACCAAGGAGATAGGATACTTGAGGAGGAGGAAGGAGAGCATAGAGTTCAGGATCGCAACAGAGGCGTTCACCCTGGAGGCAGAGAAGGACCTGATAAGGAAGAAGAACGAGATAGAGATCCAGTTGAACGATGCCCTCAAGAGCTACAGGCTCAAGAGGAAGGTCGAGTACATAGACAAGGACATAGAGGAGCTTACGAAGAACATAGCTGACATAGAGGCCAAGATAGCGGAGGTGGACAAGAAGCTTGATGAACTCTATTCAAACCTAAGGAGGATAACCGGCCAGATGAGGCGGCCAAGGACCGGGCCAAGACCTGAGAGAAGGTCACAGGAGCCGAAGCCGGCTGAGATAAGCCTTGCTGACATAGCGATCATAAAGGACAATACTACTCCTAAACACGGCGGAAACAACGATGGTGCTTGAAGTTGAAGATAACATTTTATGGCGCAGCCGGTGAAGTTGGAAGAAGCTGCATCATGGTTGAGTCAAACGATACTAGGATACTGCTTGATGCTGGAATAAAGCTCGGCGAACATACAGAATACCCGCTTCTTCCAGACAGCGAACTGGCAACTATAGACGGCATAGTGATAAGCCATGCGCATCTTGACCACTCCGGATACCTGCCGCACATCTATACTGCAGGGTACAAGGGATATACGTATACAATAAAGCCCACGTTCGAGCTTACCAACGTGCTGATAAGCGACTATGTGCGCATCTCCAACCCGGAGAACATAAAGAGGGAAGGCATCCTGAAGATGACGAAGATGCACAAGCTCGTGGAATACCACGAGGAATTCAGGATAAAGAACCTTTCGATAAAATTGGTGCCAGCGGGCCACATCCTCGGGAGTGCGATGATAGAGGTCAATGACGGCAAGCACAGGCTGCTCTACACCGGAGATGTAAACTTCAGGACAACAAGGTTGCTAGACCCTGCATACACCGAGCATCTCAGGGCAGACACGCTGATCACCGAATCCACATATGCAGGAGAGAGCGATGTGTTTGAAGGGGAGAAGAAGACAGCAGATATGATGGTGGCAAGCATAAACGATACCATAAAGCAGGGCGGGAAGGCGATAATCCCGGCGTTCGCCGTAGGCAGGGCGCAGGAAACCTTACTGCTGCTTGACGATTACATGAGATCTGGCATACTCCAGAAGGTGCCCATATACATGGACGGCATGATAGGAAAGGCAATGCGCATACACCGGCACAATGTCATATACTGCAGGGACGAGCTCCAGAAGAGGATACTGCTCAACGACGACGACCCTTTCAAGAGCAAGAACTTCAACAACGTGACAACAAGGCAGCAGAGGAGCAGGATAATGGAGGGAAAGGAGAGTAGCATAATAGTCACCACCAGCGGGATGATTACCGGCGGACCCATAATGAAGTATCTGGAAAGGTGCGGTAATGTGCCGCAGAACAAGCTCATAATCGTAGGCTACCAGGCAAGGGGCACCATAGGAAGGCGCCTGCTTGAAGGTGCAAAGGAAATATTCATAGACGGAAAGAAGGTCAATATAAGCATGACTGTAGAGCGGTATCACCTCTCCGCGCACGCAGACAAGAGGCAACTGATGAGCTTCATGAGCAGGATCCAGGGGCTGAAGAATGTATTCCTGGTGCACGGGGAACCTGGAAAGCAGAAGGAGTTCCAGGAGTCACTTAAGGACAAATACAATGTAGTGATACCGCAGCTTGCAGGCGACTACACTGTCAACTAACTTTCCTTGCAATGGCGCAGTATCCATGGTAATGCCCGGTTTCCTTGTGCAAGCCCAATATCCTGTAGCCCCTCAAGAAACCCCGCAATTCCTCCTCGTCAAATGAAAGATGAGGTACGCCTTTCTCTAATCCCGAGAGGGGCACATACGTATGTGGCTCTATCCATCTATGCCCCATATCTTTTCCATACCTATTCCGTGACCTTTTGGCGCTGCCCTGTTCCTTGTACTCGGGCACCTGCAGGAACAGTATGCCCCTGCTCTTCATAACTCTTGATATCTCCCTGCCTATTCTGTACACCGTCTTCGAATCAACGTGGTGCACTGAACGTGTTGCAACTACTATGTCGAAATAACCGTTTGGATACGGAAGCTTCCTTCTGAAGTCTCTCACCAATAAATTAGCCGAGAGACCTAGCCTGCCCAGGTCCCGTTTCAATCCTACGATTGCCTTGTAATAGTTGTCAATGCCGTAAACAGCACAACCCTTTCTTGCGAAATATATAACATGCCTTCCATGCCCGCATCCCAGATCCAGGACTCTTGGCCTAACCTTGCCGACAAGCCTATATACATGCGGCATCTCCGGCTCTATCCGGAACCCTTTCTTCTTGTACCATCCTTCCCATCTTGTCATCTATTCGCCCAGAACAACGAACCTGCCCTCGTATCTGTCCATGCTCTTGGGGAACTCTCTGCTTTCCTCAGGAAATACCTCTATATGCTGCACTTGCGGTCCATTCTTCATATCCACGTAAATGGCATCCTTGAAAAGCTCAAGCACGCTCTTCTCGGCCTCTGCAAGAACATGTACGCTGCCGTCCTTGGCATTCATCACCATGCCGCTTACTTTATACCTATCTGCCATCCGTTTCACAAAGGCCCTATACCCTACTCCTTGCACAAATCCGTGTACAATGATGAATATCCTCATGGCCGTCCCTTAATGTACTTCTTCTCCAGCTTATCCAACTTCGCCACATTCCTTAGGTCGAATTGCGTTGTTCCGTATTCCTCGGAAAACCACGCATCAAGTATCTCTCTCGCCTTTGCGTTTGAAGTCAGCTGCATGCTCAATACCAGCACGTTAGCATGGTTCCACCTCCTTGCCCCTCTCGCCTGATCAGGTTCGGTGCACAGAGCAGCCCGTATCCCGGGCACTTTGTTGGCTGCTATTGCCGCTCCGGTACCTGTCCAGCAGAATAATATGACCTCATCGAACTTTCCCTCCATGAATTGCTCAACAGGAACAGAACTGGCCTCGACCCACTCTGCATTCTTCTTCCTTAGGGCTCCGAACAGCACTACGTTATGACCAGCGCTCCTGAGATATTCAATCACATACCGTGTCAGCCTGCTCTTACCGTCAGACGATACTGCTATTCTCATACGGTCCCCTTCCATTCCTTATAGAACCTCTCAAGATATTCGCGCATAAACCTCTCCCTCTCCATAGCAAGCTCCTTTCCAGTCCGCGTGTTCATCCTTTTCCTCAGAAGAAGGAGTTTCTCGTAGAAATGATTTATGGTGGTGGACCTGCCGCTAGATCTCTTGAACTCCTCGAAGTTCCTGTACCTCCTGGGCTTTATGTAAGGATTGTAAAGCTCCCTGCCTCTGGAGCCTCCATAAGCGAAGGCCCTGGCAATACCTATTGCTCCCAGCGCATCAACCCGGTCTGCATCCTGAACTATCCTGCCCTCCCTGGTATCGAGAGCAATGCCGAATCCACCCTTGTACGAGACGTTCTCCACGATATGGCACACTTGTCTTATTGATTTTTCGTCCACGCCAGCACGCTTCAGTATCTCCCTAGCAACCTTCGCCCCTCTTTTTGTATCGCCATTGCTGAACTTCCAGTCTGCTATATCATGAAGTAGCGCCGCGAGCTGCACGATGAAGAGGTCTGCACCACGCTCACCTCTCGCTATATATAGCGAGTTCCTCCAAACCCTGTAGACATGCCACCAGTCGTGCCCTGTGCTCTCTCCAGCCATCCTCTTCCTGACAGTTGAGGCTACAATAATTACTTTCCTGCTTTTATTCATGAGTAGCATGAAACCGGCAAACTATTTATATGGACAACGTGGTAGTCCACGAATCATAGAAATGCTGAACCTCCCATCCGTTAGGTGGGAAGATTATGCCGGACATTCTAATATCGAGTGAACCTGGGGCAAGATAATCGAATAGGATGCGAACGCTGGGATTTGAACCCAGGTTATTGGCTTGGAAGGCCAAAGTCCTACCAGGCTAGACTACGTTCGCATTATTATGAGATAAATATACAGACCAAGGTTTATAATTCTCTCGAAATCCTGATATCCCTCCAAAAGGTTCGGGCTATTTCGGCGCCTGTGCCTGGCGCAGGGCCTCTTGCGAGTATACTATCCAAATTACTACGTGCCCGGGATCCTCTTAAAATTCTGGATCGTAATTTCATAGACTACATGCGCATGCTCGTTTTGCGACTCATGCACATGTTTAGTCTCCCAGGCGTTTTAGCTTCATCCTAACGCTGCAGAGTCCTCAGTACCATGCCTTCTCCCTCATCTCCGGAGTCATTGGGCTCTTCTTTATCTCCCCGAGTCTTTTCAGCACCACTTCCTTGCTGCTCTTCTCGTTTATCCCGCGAAGCCTAGATCTCACATGGTTGAATGATGCCTTCTCGAATCCTACGGCCCTAGCATATATCCTCTTATCAGTTGGGGAGCCCTCAACCTCGATCCTGCATTTCCTTCCGAATATTTTATTAAATATATACCTTGCTCTTGGCACGTGGAAGTCAGAAGTGACTACAAGCAGGGATTCCTGCCTGCCTATCAGGAGCTTGGTGAAGAATGCATTCCCTATCGTATTCACTGAGTGCCTTTCCATGAGTATGCTTCTCCTGCCCACCCCATGATCTACTAGGTAATCCCGCATGATCTCTGATTCCATGCGCCCTCCAACAGTACTCCTCGCCTTCCCTGTGACAACAATTCGCCGTGCCCTTCCTTCCCTAAAGAGCCTTAATGCAAGTCTCAGCCTTGACTCTAGAATTTGCGACTGGGTCCTGTTAATGTTGGGATAGCCGAGCAGAACCAGATAGCCAAATTCCCTGCGAATGGGCCGTTGCACCCTGGCTATTGCCATAGGATCATCAGCAATTCCTTCTCAGACCCTTCTTCCTCTCCTGCCTCCTGGCCTCTTCGTGGTGTCTGTTGGCATAGGAGTCACATCCTCTATGCTCCCTATCCTGAATCCGGATCTTGCAAGCGCCCTTACCACAGCCTGTGCACCGTGTCCTGGCGTCTTAGAGCCGTGGCCTCCTGGGGCCCTTATCTTTATGTTAATATGCGTGACCCCTTTCTCTATTGCTATGGCTGAGACCTTGTAAGCGGCCTGCATCGCGGCATAAGGCGATCCTTCCTCGTGGTCCGCATCAACTACCATGCCCCCGCTTCCTACTGCGATGGTCTCGCATCCAGAAAGGTCAGTGACCGTAATTATCGTATTGTTCTTTGACGAGTAGACATGGGCTACTCCCCATCGTGTGCCCTTCGACTTGACTCTCTGCTGCACATCCGCTACGACATTCTCGTAAGCTACCAGTCCCTTCTTCGACTCCTTCTTCTGTCCCTGCTGCTCTGCCTGTTTCTTGGTTCTTGGGCTGGCCATGATCATTCACCTTTCTTCTCCTCCTGTGCCTTGGCCACGACAGCCTGCGCAGCCGCACCTGCTGCTTTGGCGCCGTCAGGCTTCGGGTTGTGATCCAGATTGATTGGTTTATAATAAGTTATCCTGCCCTCCTCGTCCCTGGTGACAAGGTATCCAGGGGCATTTACTCTGTGCCCATCTATGGCTATGAAACCATGCGCAATCAGCTGCCTTGCCTGCTTCATGCTCTTTGACATGCCCTTCTTGTAAACAACTGACTGCAGCCTCCTGTCTAGTATCGCCTCTGGGCTTACGACGAGCAGGTCATCAAGCGTTGCCCCGCTCTTCACTATCCCATACCTGACCAGCCTCGCTACTATGCTATTTCCAACTCCTTCTGTAGCCCTTCCCGCAAGAACTTCCCTGACATTCCTCCTTATCTTTCCTACTTCTGTTGTTGCTTTCCAGAGTTCGTGCATATTGCCCAAGCCATACTTGTCGCGTATGCTGTGCTCGCGCTCTATCCTATCCTTGTTCCACATCATCTTTGTCTTTTCGTATTTCCTACGTATGCGCTTTGGATCTCCCACTCATTCACCTTATTTTGCTGCAGGCGCCGGTTTTGCCGCAGGCGCAGGTGCAGCTGCAGGAGCTGCTCCGGCAGCAGGAGCCGCAGTAGCTCCTGGCTTTGCCCCTCCCGCTCCCGAAGGTGCTGCCTTAGCTGCAGCTTCGACCTTGGCCTTCGTGACTCCAACAGTTGCGCCAGTCCTTCCTGTAGACCTGGTTCTCTGCCCGCGTACGCGTTGCCCATACATATGCCTGAACCCGCGCCATGTCTGGTTCTTTATGTCGCGGTCTATGTCCTGCTTCACCGCTACGGTGAGATCCGTTCCTATTACATGCATATCGAGTCCTGACTCAAGGTCTTTCCTTCTGTTAAGCATGAAGTTAGGCACCCCTGCCTTTGATGGGTCCTTCATAATCTGTTCTATCTTGCCAGTCTGTTCCTCTGAGAGCGTGCCTATCTTTGTATTCATCTTTATTCCATACTGCCTTTCCACCGCAAGTGCTAGAGACCTTGCCATGTTATATCCAAGGCCCTTGATCTGCATAAGCGCGCCTATTATGCTATAGCTACCCCTGATGTCCCTGCCGGACATCCTGATGATGCCCAGTTCCTCTCCTTTCTGCTCCTTCTGCGGCTTTTTCTCGTCTGCCATGTTAAACACCAACGCCAGGGTTGGGATATTCAGCATTGTATACTGCTTTTGAACCCAAAAGACTCAAAGAGTCATGCGCTGACCGGAACAAAATTCCAGGCGCACGCGTTACCGGATTCTGCCACCCTGGCAAGTGATACTCATTGTAATGTCTAGTTATTTAATATTTGCCATCTTGACAGCAAAAGCAGTATAATATGCCAGGAGAGGGTATATAAAAGTTGCCTTATGTCAGGGCACTACATATATTGGATATACTGGCTGCGGAATATGAGCTAATGAAATACTATCAAGATCTGCAGTAATCATCTCCAAAAAGGGGCTGGGCAAGGTTCTGCTGCGACTGGTTACAGTTATATATTTTTCCCAAGAAGTTAGTACGTGGTGCAATGCTCAAAAACATCCTGCTGCCCTTTGCATTTATCTCGCTGATAGCACTGAGCGCTAACGCAGCCACATACCTGCAGGTTCAGGGGCCCGTCAACGGCACCCTGCATAACCGCGGTACCATATTCCTAGGCAAGCTCGGCCCGGGGCAGAGCTTCTATATACAGGCGTCTCCTTCAACTGACAACGCGAGCGGCTCGTTCGTGAATGTAGGCTGGGACCAGCTGACAGCAGTTAACCTTCCGCAAGGATGGTCTTCCCAGGCGTCACCCCTCTACGAGAATCCCATGAAACTTAAGATAACTGCCTCGCCATACGCACAATACGGCACATATAACCTGACCATAGTCGCAATCAATCAGGGAAACTATTCGCATCTCGGGAATCTTACCATATATGCTTACGTGAATGTGACTCCCGATGTATTCAACCTATCGGTAAGCCCATCAACTGTCAACATGGGGGTGAGCCAGCCTACCAATCTAGACGTGCAGATAAACAACACTGGCATATCTGACGACCCTTTTGTTCTCAATGTAACCGGCCTGCCTGCATGGAACTTCTCTGATGTAGTCATAGCCAGCCACGATTCCGTATCATCATTCGTTTATCCTATCTCTGTAGGTGAGCCTGGAGTTTACCACCTGAATTTCACTGCCACATCGGCTCCTAGCCCGCTGATAACAAGATCAATACCTATTACAGTGTATGCGCAGGCAAGCCTGTTGAACGACTACTACGCAACAGGACAGGGAGTCGTGATATCCCCTGTTATAGTTGAGCCCGCATACAGCCTTATGCTGTTCCTGTCCGACATCTACAGGCTATTTACCAACAACTGAAGTGTGTTTGCATGCCGCAGAAGAACAAGCCTAAGGGAAAAGGTATACTTTACATCAAGCTGTCTTCAATGGTAGACCTTGCCAGGTACGCATACAACTTCGACTTCAGCTCCAAGAGCCTTATACTTTACAAAAATGGCGGTACAGCGCGCCTCGTGGCTCTGGGCGAATGCATAAAGGAAAATGTAATTGCCTATTACATAAACATTGACACGCAGCATAGTTTCATAAAATATACATTCCCTTCATCTATGGGACAGACAGAAACCGCGCATTTCTCGGAGCGGGTAGACGGTTCTGAAAAAGATTTCATAAACATATTCAATGTAGATCTATCCTCATTCAAGGAGGTCAAGGAAATCGGCAAAGGCGACGTCCTCCAGATAAGGGTAAGCTCAGACAGGGACCTCGTCCATGCAATGATAAAGAAATCTGTGCGCGAGGAATCTTTTGCCACGCTCTACGAGTTCGAGGCCAAGGGCAAGCGTTTTATATCTGGTTTTGACCTGATAGACGAATTATCAGACGATAGGAAAACCTTTTATTATGCGGAGACGAAAGATAAGAGCAGAGGGGGTTTTGCAAAGTACAGCTATTCCAGCAACACCTTCGAGTTTGCGGAAACAGTGGGCGAGCATTCTTATATTTACATCAAGATAGTAAAGCTCGCAGAGCCGTTCCCATTCTTCAAAATGCCCGATTAGCTCAGTGGTAGAGCGCTTGGCTGTTAACCAGGATGTCGCAGGTTCGATCCCTGCATCGGGCGATGCGCTTCAGGTACAATCACAGTGCTCAAAAGTCCAATGGGTATTTGCAGTATATATTTCATCTCGCAACGCTTAAATTGCTTAAAAGACAACACACACTGTATGGAGCAGTACGATAAAGAGTTCTTGGAATACATGAAAACCAAGTACAAACTTACGTTGGATGAAGCAACAAAAGGTGCAGAACCGCAGATAATAAAGTTTGCCATTGCATGGGATGTATGGAAGCAGGCAAAGAGCGCTTACTCTAAGAGGGAGCAAGACATATACGGATTCATGTCCAGAGACCATTCAAGGCTTGACTACATCTTCCAGGAGTTCAGGAAATCGAAAAACGCGGCAGAAGCAGAGCAACTCTTTTTGGAATTTAGGGCAGGCATTGAGCGTCATATAAAATGGGAGGAAGATATCTTATTCCCACTTGCCAAGAAGAAAATGGGAGATGACTCACCAATGATAGACGAACTGATAATGCAGCATAACAGGATTAAAGATGATCTAAGGGGATTGGCTGATTGCTTAAAAGCCAGAGATACAACCCTTGAGAATGACTTGGAACAGTTGCTGGCAGCACATGATAAGATGGAGGAAGAAGACATGTATCCGTGGATAGATAATTATATCGATGATAAAGCAAAGAAGGAGGCACTATCAAGGATGGTATAATTCTCACTCTATGCCGCATTCCCACTTTTCCTGCCGATTATCGTGCGCCATATGTTGGCTGCATGCAACAGAACAGCTACAATCATCGCCATCAACCCCCCAAGGATTACTGCGGCATCCTTCTGTCCTGTGAGTGCAATACCCTCGAATGCAATTATCCCTGCATTTAGGAGGATGTATTCTGCGGCTATGACCTTATAATTTGCTCCGCTATGGCGTGAGACACCAGGCACAAAAATATACGAAACGCCAAAAATCAGCTGCGTGACAAAACCATACAATAATAGTATGAATATTGGATCCCTATCCACAGCAACTGTGCCAGACAGGCTAAAAGCAAGAAGTATTGTGCCTATTACGAAGTACAAGAACCCCGTAGCTATGTAAAGCCTTACCATCTTGCTAGTTGCAGTAACATTATCCATAAACAGCACCAAGCATCTCTTGCATATTAGTTATTTATACACTATATTCAGCTTATTTACCTTTGCGCTTTTTGTAAGCTCATGGGGCTTTGAATTGGTTGGACTAAATATATGTCTGACATCTATGCCTCTGACCAGAAGCGCATCCGCTATAAGCGATCTATGGCATCTCCATGGCACTGCCTCTGCACACATTATGGCTATCTGCCTTTTCTTTGCCAGGCTTATAAGCTCGAGAAGACTCTCTCTGAACTCGCTGGTCTGCATATAGTCTGCGAAGCCTCTGAATGACGCATTGTACCAGTACGTATTGGCCGAATCCTTCAACGGATGTCTGAGACCTCCAAGTCCTTTCATATGCACGTAGCGTATGCGATGCCTCTTTAGGCTAGAAGCAAGTCGTTTCTCATTGAACTGCGGATTGGCCCTGGACTTTGGTATGGTGCGTATATCTACCAATTCCTTTATCTTGTATGCGTCCAGCAACCTCACAAATTCGCTAAGCTTACGTATTGAGTGGCCTATAGTAAAAATCATCTGCTTGTTTTTAGCCATAAATCGGACCATACTAATCTGTTTTAGTACCCTACCCTGTACATTACTTATATGTCTAAATAATTTAAATAAAGCTATACGATTTACATCAATTAAAACACATTATTTAAAATTTCCTTGCCGGAGATGCGCCTGTGGCATATCTTGTGCATCGGGCGATGCGCTTCAGGTTATACTCCCGTGCCACAAGCCATAACTCAGCTACTTCCGCTTGCAAGCAGCAGCCACTTCCATGCAGGCATAAATATTATTTTCTTGCCATCTTTTTCTTCTTCGCCTTCAAAGTCATAAGTTATGATTAATAAGTCATTGCACCTTAGCTCTTTGGAGGCAGCCAGCAGTGACCTTATTTCTCTCTCTTTAGTATCACTGTCTTCTATCCTATATGAAACTTGTATCAGTTGCTTTATCGAGCCACCTTCCTTTACTACAAAATCTACCTCATGCTGCTTGTAATCCTGCCAGAAGTATATCTCTGTATGAATGTTCCAATACGATTTCCTCCTCAAAAGTTCTATTGCTATCACATTCTCAAGTAACCTTCCCTTTTCTTCATCGATCCTGAAGCCGAGGGCGTTTGCGAGTCCGGTATCTATGCAGTAAACTTTCTTGCCTGTCAAAACCTGTTGTTTTAGTTTATTGGAATACTTGTCTACTTTGAATGCAATATACGCCTTCTCCAAAAAACCTAGGTAATTCTTAACCGTATGCACACTCTTTATCTCGAATATATTCTTCAGCTTGTTGTAACTCATTTCCTTTGATATGTTAGAAACTACGTATTTCGAGAATTCCCTAAACGTTGATCTGTGTTTTATACTATACCTTCTTTCTATGTCCTTTGTTATGATGTCACTATAAATTTGTGTTAAGAACCTTTCCCCCAATGCTAACGCTTCTGGAAATCCGCCTCTTAGCATGTATTTGTCAAGAAATCCCCTGGTTTTTGCTATATCATTTGTTAAATACACGTCTGGCTTGAATCTGTTATAATCAAGAAACTCTCTGAAAGAAAAAGGGAAGGCCGTAAAGCTGGTGTATCTCCCGGTTAATCTACTTGCTAATTCTTCTGACATTAGTTCAGAATTACTTCCTGTCACAATCACTTTTTTGGTTTCGCGAAGTCTAGATACATAAAGTTCCCAGCCCTTCACATTTTGAATTTCGTCTAATATTATGTATTCTACGTTGCCTTTTAACTCTGCCATTGCTTCTGTAACCTTTACCAAGTCCGGGCCCTTCATTCCCTCTAATGAAGGATCATCAAAATTTAGATGCGCATGGCGCTTCCCTTTTACCAGCAGAATTGCTTCTGTTGACTTCCCGCTGCGCCTCACTCCGGTTATTACTACTGCGTTGGCCTTTGTGATATGTCTTTGAATCTCAGTAGAATACTCCCTATCTATTATTCTTTCAGAGTTGAATTTAGATAGCACCTCTTCTTCCTGGTCCTTTATTGCTCGCTTAATCAGCTCCGTTTCCATGAGGTTATATTGTAGTTTGTCTATTTAAATCTTGCGTTTTAAATGCATAATTTAACTTAAATTATGCATTACAAGTGCATATTTTATATATTCTAAAACCTGATAATGTCTTGTTTGCAAGCCATTACGAATCTGCGTACTTCCTGCTGTCGGAGATGCGCCTGTGGCGCATCTTGTGCTTCGGGCGATGGCATCCAAGTCATACTTCCTCTCATTTTTCCTTCTTTTCTTTAGGATTTGGCTGGCCTTCGCCTTTCATGATAAAGTTGCGCAAACTAGTTTTTATGTAAAAACCCCATGCGTCCGAACAGGCATCGTAGCATTCGATTTTTGGAGCAAGGCCAACGTGCGTGAAACGCAGTTCTGTCTTGCTGCCCTTTTTGGCTATATCAAATACAATGTCCGTGCCGTTCCATTCTTCTTTATCTTTTATAAAGCTAAGATAACTGTCCACAACGTGCCATACTACTCTTTTGCCTGGGATAAGTTTTGTTATCTTTTGTTTTGAACGGTGCATGTCCTTGTAGTGGTACTCCCACACAGCACCAAGCCTATCTGTCCTACCCGTGATCTCTCCAGACCACCACTTTCGAACATTGTTGATTGCCTTAAAAACCTCTTCCGGGCTTTTATCCACTAAAATCGTGGTTGTATAATCCTTCTTAGCCATATTACTCAGCATTTGACTATAAATATGAAGTCATTTAAATTATTCCCGTGGGAGATGCCCTTCGGGTTATACTCCCGTACCACAAACTGCCTGGCCCACCTACGTGCACTCGAAGCCTCCAAATTTATTGCACGAAATTGATGTAGGGCAGCTTGGAGGGCACGAATCGCCGTCAATTATGATCTGATAACATAAATTACATGAGTAATAGCCCGATTGCACAGTAGTTGTTGAAGACGATGTCGTGCTGGTGGAAGAAGTAGATGTCATCGAAGTAGTGGTGGTCGTAGATGACGATGACATTGTAGTTGTATTTACAGCACCATATATTTCTATATTTACAAATGTCACCTTTCCTGCGCTTACATTCAGGTAATTGGTACTGTTGGTTATGTTGTCGTACGTGGCATCGACCTCGTATGAGCCCGGGATTATAATGAATCCTGTGCTGTATTCCCCATTGGATCCTGTGTACCACCCGCCATAGTTTTGCACACCAGGCGAAAATGCCCGCACCTGCGCTGTATCTGCCGGAGCGCCATTGAAGAGTACTGTTACATTCAATGCGCCGTAACCAGAACCACCGGGTATAGTGGTAGTTATGGATGTGGTGGGCGTTACCGTGGTAGTTGTGCTGGCGCTGCCGTTCTTGGATACATGCATTAGCAGCGGCACAGTCGCATTGTAAACCCCGTTGGCCGTTGACATTGTAGCCGTGATGTGCGCTACATACAGACCACTTACCACGCTATTGCCGAGCGATATGCGAAGGGCCGTAGTGTCATCAAGCGACTTTGAGTTCACGGCGGCAGGATTAGGCACGAATGCATATGTGGAATTGACTGGTCTGTCATTCACGTATGCCAACGACATATTTGCAGCGTACGGCGCTAAAGGAATGCACGGTAGCGTCCTGTTTGAAATGAGATACGTTCTGCACAGCCTTACGGTTATGTTGTCGGCGAAAGACTCTCCCGGAGAAGCGTATTCTGTTGTATTTGAAAGGCTTATGTTCAACTCTGTCCTCAAATAATTGCCGGAATAGGCAACCACTGGCATAAAGTAGGATTCCGACAGTATGGGCCATCCCACGCCGATCGTAAAGTTTATTCCGTGTATACCGGGAGTCTTGCCAACCTCCCACAAAAAGTCCGCAGTTCCGTTTGATGAGAGGTTTGAATAGCCGTTTACTATGCGCCCAGAAGAGTATCCCTCCATTATGCCCGAAGTGGTGTGTGCATACAGATACCTTGAGGAATTTCCTGCAGATGCCCCGGTGCTGGCATAGCGCACAGATACGTTAATTGGTATAGTGCTGTTGACAGGCGCAAGTGCATACGGATATGATGACGGCCACGTTATATTGAATATGTAAGGATCCGTATCGACTAGGAACAACGATGTTGCGCCGTTGACGCATAGCGGATTCGGATCTGCGAAAAGATTGTAACCCGGTTTAGAAACGGCAACATTGTAGCACCCGCCTGCAAGCTTTCCAGTAACTGCCGTTGCTGTTGCGTTTGTGGCCCCCGAAAACACCGCCTTCCCCCCGGGTATCGATATCGACACAGAGACATTTGGTATCCGGTAATAAGCTCCGTACTTCGTGCAGTTCGCAGGGTTGTTAGAACATGACCCAAACTGGAACATAGGAATATAATCGCTGTATATTGTAACATTGCCGGGGCCGCTGGCCGCAGTGGTATTTGTTGTATATATAGCCCTGGCCTGCGTTGGTCCTATAAGCTGGAATGTTATATCTGACGTGCTGTATCTTTTGTAGTATTGGTTGCCCGCCAGCTCGGAGTAGACGCTCCAGTAGCTGAAGTAGTATGTCTCCGCAGAGGTTTTCACAATTTTGGGCGTGGTGAGCGATACAGGTTCCAGCACCGGCGAATAGTTAAGCTGCGACTTTGGAGAATATCCTCGCGGAGACGCCACCGATGCGCTCCCCGGTATCGTGGCTGACACGTTAAGGAGCGCATATATGGTGTAGTTGAATCTCATTCCGCATATTTCGCTGCCGCACGAATACGTAGAAGAGGAGTTTGTTGCGTTGTATACGGTAAAATTGCCGACAGGGGTTTCGCCTATGGGCGCAGAGAACATGTCAACGCCTGCGTTGATCAGCAGTGCAGTCTCAGACTCGTTCATAACCCCAGATAGGCTCGATTGGAACCCTCCGGTTGACTCTCCGAACGAGTCCGGTCCATAAACCCACCAGGTGATCGGGAGGCTGTCCGACACTGGGCCAAATGTGCCATCCATCGACGGAGGGACAGGACTTCCAGTAAAAGTGACTCCGAAGTAGACGCT
This sequence comes from Microcaldota archaeon, assembly GCA_021810375.1. Taxonomy (GTDB): domain Archaea; phylum Micrarchaeota; class Micrarchaeia; order Micrarchaeales; family CABMGC01; genus JAKAVK01. The sequence continues at coordinate 5,611 of JAJZJB010000002.1, read as the reverse complement.
TGGTATCTCTCTGTAGGGAAGCTGCGGGTTCAGTCCCGAAGCCGACCATCCCTCGGCATCTATGCAGTCATCTATGCCAAAGAAATCGCAGTCTCCGGTATCATAGCTCCATTGCGGGCGCAAAGGTGGCGCACTTCCTACTTGCAGCATTGGCATTGCAGCATAATCGCCTACGCACATCGATGAACCGCCTCCAGGAGGAGGAGGGGGCGGCATGCATATTGGAGCAAACAGCGGTAATCCAACACCCGAACTGTTGCCTTCCAATCCCGGAACTATCGAGGTTATCACAGGAGCATAATATATCAGGTATGCAAAGTTATCGTAATAGCTGTACGGGTATGGAAGTGCGCTGTCATGTGGACTGAGCTCATAAGAACCGTCAAGAACCGCGTCCATTATCGGGTCGCCAGATGCCTTGCCGCTCTCATTCACGAATCTGGCGCTAAACTGCTTTGGGGCGTAGACAGGGCTTTTAACAAAAAAACTCGACAGAGCCGAAGAAAGCGAGCTTGCGTTGTACCCTATTAACAGAAACACGGTCTGACCGTGCTCCCATACATTATCTTTGCTTATCATTGCGCCTTTTGTGTAATTGAGAGCATTGTCAAGCTCTGTGATATTGATGGCCTTCAGCGCAAGTTGCGCGTATGCATCATTACTGCTGTTTACTACAATCACTATGAAGGTGGAATTCTGGACGTTTGTGAAATTAGATGCATCAGCGTACCTGAAATCATATCTTTCCCTTGCCAGTGACGCAAACTGGCCGTTGGCTGCCAAAACACTACGCGGCGCGACCAAAGCGAACGAGGCATTGCCCAGATGGGCAAAAGGATCCAACGTGCTAAGATTTTCTGCTTGCGTGCCAGGCGATCTCGTTGTTAGCAGGAGTACAGCGATTATAGATATTACTACCACAATAATTAGGATAATAGCATAGTTTAGACTCTTCTTAGCTATGGTTACACCACATACTAAAATACAACTGAATTATTTAAATTATTATACGTTATTCATGCCAATATGATAAGGGAGCAAAAATCCGTCTAAAAATCCTCCTTGTCGGAGATGCGCCCGTGGCGCATACTGTGCATCTGGCGATGCGCTTCATGGCCAACCCCCGTGCCACACTCTGTTCAATTATGCTGCTAACTAGTAATACCATTCCAGTATAGCAACATAACATATTTATATATATCATAATATGATACATAGTGAATGCAATGCCCGACATAGAGATAAAGAACATGGTGAAGTTGTTCACAGTCCTTCTGCTCAGTGAGAAAGGACAGCATGGCTATGAGATAATGAAAGAGGTGGAGAAAAAGACAGGCAAGAAGGTCAGCCCAGGACAGATATATCCGTTCCTCAAGCAACTGAAAAAGTATCGTTATGTTGAAACAAAAGGCAGGGCAGAGAGGGACAGGCAGGCCTATTATCTTACTCCGGAAGGCAGGAAGTTCGTGGCACGGCTCTCAGATAAGTTCGGAAACATGTTTGAGATTGCGATAAAGCCAAAGCTTACCGTGTGCGCACATTGTAACTGCGAGATATACAAGGGTGGATATAAGGAAAAGATTAACGGCAGGCTACTGAGCTTCTGCTGTGAGAACTGCGCTAAGGGCTACAGGACGCTGAATACTCAATAATATTAGTGAAAATATGGCTAAGCAAACCTTTTCTGAGATAAATGTGAAGGCAGCTGCGATAACAGGGGCAGTTATTGGGTTCCTTTGCTGGCTGTCGTTCATCTCTTTCAGTTTCTCTGGCTATGGGACAGTGGGTTACTTTGGTGGATACGGCATGATGAATGGGTACACAGGCTACATGATGGGTGGCGTATTCCATAACGCAACATTCGGCTACATGATGAACGGCATATTCTATCCATACAACGGAACCGGATACTATCCCAATGGAGACGTATTCCACAGCTATGGCATTGCCCCTGTGATAATCGACATTGTGTTGGGTGCCTTGGCTGGGCTTGCAATTGCACTGGTATACAATTGGGCGTTAAAATTAGATAAAAGGTGAAAAAATGAAAGATCCTGTATGTAAAATGGATGTAGAAGAGAACTCCAGGTTCAGGAGCAGCTATAAGGGCAAAACCTATGTCTTTTGCTCCGCTAACTGCAAGCAGAACTTTGACAAGAAGCCAGATAACTATGCAAAGAGTTAGCCATGACGGAGTACAAATGCGCCATATGCGGTTTGCATTACAGGAGCAGAAGATTGGCGACAGAGTGCCGCAAATGGTGCTCTGCGCATGATGGCTGCAATCTGAGTGTTGCAAGGCGCACTATCGAAGCCAGCAAAAAGAGATGATATTATGGCAACAGACCCTGTATGCGGCATGTATGTTGATGAAAGAAACTCTACATTGGCTACTGAAAAGGAAGGCAAGAAGTACTATTTCTGCAGTACAAACTGCAAGCTTCAGTTCGAGAGGCCCGAGAGGGAACTTAGGAACCTGAGAATCGCATTGATGATTTCATGGCCCCTTACTATCATAGTTGCAATACTTACTTACGTTCTGCACCTTGGCTTTGGCAACTACATAATGCTGGTTCTGGCGAGTATAGTGCAGTTCTATGCTGGGCAGAGGTTCTATGCTGGCATAGCGGATGCAATAAAGAACAAGTCTGCCAACATGGATACGTTGATTGCGATAGGCACAAGCGCAGCATGGGTCTATAGTACTGCGGTTACGCTTTTGCCATCACTCTTCCCTGCTGGAGGTATATATTTCGATACCTCGACAATAATAATCTCCTTGATACTCACTGGAACATACATGCAGAGGCTCGCAGAATCAAGGGCGTCTACTGCTGTTTCTGCACTTATCGCCCTGCAGCCTAAGGTAGCGCACAGGATTGAAGGTGGCAAGGTTGTTGACACCGCCATAGAGCAAATCAGGAGGGGAGACATGCTCCTTGTGAAGCCCGGAGAGAAGATACCTACTGATTCTGTTGTTGTGGAAGGGGAAAGCTCCGTTGACGAGTCCATGATTACTGGCGAGAGCATGCCCGTTACCAAGAGGGCAGGCTACAAGGTGATGGGCGGCACCATCAATGCCACAAGCTCTCTGAAAGTCAGGACAGCCAAGATTGGAGAGGATACTGCGCTATCGCAGATAATAAAAATTGTTCAAGATGCGGCCTCAAGCAAAGTTCCCATACAGAAACTGGCAGACAGGGTCGCATCGTATTTTGTACCAATAGTCGTGCTTGTCGGAATTCTGGCTTCGCTGTCCTGGTACTTCATAGGAGGAGTAAGTGCGAATGTATCTATACTCATATTCGTAAGCGTTCTGATAATAGCATGCCCGTGCGCCATTGGCATAGCAACGCCTGCAGCGTTGCTTGTCTCCTCCGGCAGAGCTGCGAAGGAAGGGATACTGGTAAAGAGCGGAGAAAGCCTGCAGAAAGCTAGCAAGATCAACGCATTGGTATTGGATAAAACAGGTACGCTTACAAAGGGAAAGCCAGAGGTCATGGACATAGTTGCGGTTTCTGGATACAAAGAGAAAGAGATACTAAGATTTGCAGCCACAGCCGAGATGAACTCTGAGCACGTAATAGGGAAGGCGATAATAGCAAAGGCCGATAAGCTTGGCATAAAGGCGGAGTTTCCAAAGAAGTTCACCTACAAACAGGGCAGCGGCATAACGGCACTTGACAAGAATGGCAGGAGGATAGTTATCGGGAACAGGGATCTATTCGATAATAAACAGATTGGCAATGTAGAGAAACAACTGCAGAAGCTAGAATCTGAAGGCAAAACCACGCTCATTGTTGGCGTCAGTGGCAAGATTATAGGGCTGATAGCGCTGGCAGACGTCATCAAGGAAGACAGCAAGAAGGCGATAAATGCTTTCAAAAGCTCAGGCTACGAGATATGGCTGATAACCGGCGATAACGAAAGGGTGGCAAATGCCGTAGCAAAGCAGCTAGGCATAAGCAACGTGATCCCACAGGCAAAGCCCAAGGACAAAATGGACAAGATAGTGCAGCTGCAGAAGGAGGGAAAGGTTGTTGCAATGATCGGAGACGGCATAAACGACGCGCCTGCGCTGACAAAGGCCGATGTAGGCATAGCGATTGGAGCAGGCACAGATGTTGCACTTCAGGCCGGCAGCATAGTCCTGATAAAGAATAGTATCTACGATGCATTCATCGCCATACAACTAGGCAAGAGGACAATGGACAAGATAAGGCAGAACCTCTTCTGGGCATTCGCATACAACATAGTCCTGATTCCTGTAGCTGCTGGCGTGCTAATACCGTTCTTCACGGCAAGTGTCTACAGCATTTTACCGCTATTGGCTGCCTTTGCCATGGCCTTTAGCTCTGTGACCGTAGTTTCTAACTCCTTGTTGCTGGCGAGGTTCAAGGTATCGTAACAGCCACGCTCGCCCACCTGTTCGCCCCTTATAATTTAAATAATATACATGAATTTAAACAATATACACTCTTGTAAATTCATTTAAATGAATGTATATCTAGTATACACATTTATATGCGAAAACAGGGTGAAAGTCGACAGTATAAAAATCCTCCTTGTCGGAGATGCGCCTGACGCACATACTGTGCACCTGGCGATGGCATTCTGGCACTGCCGTAATCAATAAGCGGGCTGAAATAAACTGAAGGTATTTAATACCATTAAGCACAAACATTTGTGTGAGACCATGGCAAATATAGAATTTGAGTTCACTAAAGACGGCCCACTGCTTGTTAAGGTTGACGGAAAAGTTGAGTATGCACTGTGCAGATGCGGACATTCGACCAAGAAGCCGTTCTGCAGCGGTGCACATGCGGGCGCGGGATTTAAGGCAGATCCATCAAGGCTTGAATTGAAGAAAGGCTAAATATGCAAATTGTTGTAGGGCGCACGCCAATGGCATCTGGAGATGCGCCTACGTTCCGGTTTAGCATGCCTGATGCGTTTCGCCCATAGATATCATATTTCAGAACCCACCGTCATAGAATATCCATTCATCTAAGGCTCTCCGGATCATTGCTTTAAGGCGCGGAATAGCCAGACGTCCACGAACTCGTATACGCGACCGAGGTTGCCGTACCACTATTCAGGTTCCCAGAGTAGTCATCAGAATTTCCATTGAGAGGCATCCATGCGATCAGGTTCTCAAGATCTATCGGAGCCCCTCCGATGCCTTCATTGTAAAGTGCTTTTATGTCATTTGCAGATAGCGATGCGTTGTACACTTGCAAGTTAGAAAGCTTTCCATTGAAATAGTAGCCCGGATAGGATATGTTATATGGTGTATATGACAGTCCGGTTTCTGCAGTTCCAGAACACTGGGTAAGCGCTTGGCTCACTCCGTTTATGTATATCTGGGAATTGCCCACGTAAGAGCCACCATTGTACATTACCGCAGTAACGAATACCCACTTGTTTGCAAGCGGCAAGGCGTTTACCCCATACAGGTCGCCATGGTTTGTGTTAAAGCCAAAACAATTGGCATAGCTAGGGAAATACAGTGTGTATCCATCTTCTGTAGACCCGCCTTCCCCATATACGACTTCGCCTCCGGATCCTGTCCAGTACATCCAGAAAGAAACTGTGTCGTACGTGCCTGTAG
>JAJZJB010000020.1 GCA_021810375.1 Microcaldota archaeon | reverse complement strand
GGACTGGCCCTGCTGGCCGGACAGGATATTTAAGCTTTGCATGCGTCATCTAATAAGATGGAAAGAAGAATAGAGAAGCGTCAGCTCGCCAACATACTTGCGCTCTTCCTGATAGTGCAATTCGGCGGCCTCCTGTTCGCGTTCTACACTGTACCGCCGTCCATAATACCGCAGCTCCTTGCTAGTTCCGCGGCATCGGCCCCGCAGAACGGAGAGTACTTGCTCTTCCTGGCAATAATAGTGGTGCTGGGCGTAGCCGCAGCAGCACTTGTGCTCATAACCATAATGCGTACATATAAGGGCAATCTCCTCTTCAAGCTCCTCGAGGCTTATGCGGTAGGCCTGCCCACCTTCTTCCTTGCATTCTATTTCGCAGGCAATTTCCAGTACGTGACAATATGGGAGGGCGCGATAGCAGGAGTGATAGCCGCAGCAGCACTCGTACTTGCCAAGAACAGGTGGCCCAAACTAAGGAACTTTGCCACTGTTATAGCAAGCATCGGGATAGGCGTGGTTATAGGCTTCAACGGGTTCTCGCTTGCATACCTGTTCATGGTGCTCATAGCCGCGTACGACTACATTGCTGTATTCATCACCAAGCACATGCAGGCCATGGCGCGGCCAATGGTCGAGCGCAACCTCGCATTCCTGATAGGCTCATCGGACATGGAGATGACTCCCGGATCGCTTCTCAGCTCCAAGGAGAAGAAGGAGCTCGACAAGCAGCTCCGGAAGACCAAGGTCAGTGATCCCCAGATAAAGAAGATGATAAAATCCGGCGCATATCCCTCTGTCTCGCAGGTCATGCTTGGAGGCGGCGATCTCGCCCTGCCATTAATGCTTACTGTGGGCGCGTACATAAGCTTCGCGAGCATATTCATATCTACAATAATAGCGATAGGATCGTTCTTCGGCCTGCTTGCCACGATGTGGCTCCTTGGCAAGTACAAAGTGCCTCTTCCTGCGATACCTCCGCTCTTTGCATTCATGAATCTCGGGATAGCGATAGCTCTCTTTGCCGGGGGCATAATAACCGCGTATACGGCATTGCTGTTCGTGATAATGTTTGCGCTGATAATCTCAATAATACTAATGACGCTGAAGCGGAACCAGGCGAAGGAAAAGTCACTCGTAGCCGATTCCGGCAAATGAGTCTATGGCATCATTGATATATTCAATCTCCCCCTCATCCCTGATCTCCTTGAGAAAATACTTTACAAGGCTCCCGCTGCCTCTGGCATTGAGCATCCTGAGAGCGTCATCCACGCTGCCTTCGCTGAGGCCCAGCGCAATCAGGGCGAGGGCCTTCGGCACTTCCGCTATGGCTATGTCCCTAAGCTTATTTGCCTCGCGTTCTGCAGCAGTACCATAGAATCCAAGGGCAGAGCAGATTCCGTGGAGCAGAGAATGGAAAAGCATGTCGTCTTCGATACCCGCCCTAGCGAAGCCATCTCCCAGGCTTGCAAGCCTTGCCTCCATGCCCGTGCCACTGGCATCGTATATGCATTCAAGGCTCTCGCCGTTGAGCACGCCCGAGGCATTCCATAATGCCTGCTCCCTATGCTCCGCGCCTCCGCCAAGCATGTTAGCTATCCTGTAAATCCTGCCCTCATCATCCATTCCAAGGGTGGCAAAGGACTCGGAGAAGAGCATCGCCGAGGCCTCCATGAGCGCACGCCTGCTCTGAACATCCCTGAAGGGGTACGGCTCGTTTCCGGCAACGAGGCGACCATGAACTGATCTGTATACGGTATCTACCACCTTCCTGAAACGTTCCGTGTTCTCCTGCCGCATTGCCTGGACAACGTGCAGGGTCTTGTGCGCTACTGCCCTTCTCATATCATTCTCGCCCAGGCCTTCAGGTATCTCAACGGCATACGGCTTCTCAGGCATCCAGAACCTGTTACCCATTACCGTTATGTGGTTCTCGATGCTGAGCCCCACCACTATTCCCGGAGCAGGCACATACTCTCCGGTGACTGATTGGTAGAAGCGCAGGCACTCGTCCATTGCGTCCTCCACGCGTTGGACATAAGTCTGGTTCCTCCTGATGAGCTGCCTGAGCATCCTGTCCTCGTTGCCCTCCAGATCCCCATGCCCGCGCTGGTTCCGCCTATTCCTGCCCATGCGATGCATAAAGATAACACCAATTCCATTCAGGTGTACTTCGCGTTTATAGTGGCTACAAGCTGGGTCTGCTGTCCGTATCCAGGTATCGTGTAATTCATCCAGACATAGCCGGTGAAACCGTTTCCAAGGTTTCCCTTTGCGACTCCGCCATTGTTATAGCAGTACATCTGGTATGTAACTGACCTGCCGCTGTACATTGTGTTCGTCACGAAGCCTCCCGAAGGATAATACGATGTTGCCTGGGTTACATAAATGTTTCCTTCAGCCGGCTTGTTGCCGCTTGCATTGACATTGGCAGCGCACGCCACGCCCCCTACCGTCACTTCAGCACCGCTTGCCTGCGCAAGCTGTATGAGGAGAACCCCGGAGATGGAGTTTATCGAATAGGCACCGCATGCGAATCCCGGAGAGGGAGTGCAGTAAGGCGTCTCAGAATATGAATTGTTTATGGCAAGGCTGTAGAGCAATATGACCGCTATGCCCAGCACAAGAAGCACTATGCCGTAGGAAACCATGAAGTCGACTGCAGCCTGCGCTTTAGCAGTTCCAGCCTTTGCGAGCATCATTGACCAGCTTTCATCTCCAGTTTTGCCTCGAAGTCGGAGACCTTGTAGTTGAATTCCTCGTTGGACTTTATTAAACCTTTCTCCTTGAGGAACTCCCTGGCAAGAAGGAAGTAGACAAGGGCGAGAGAGCGCCTTCCCTTGTTATTGCACGGAATTATGAAATCCACGTACTTGATCAGGTTATCTGTATCGCAGAGCGCAACTACCGGTATACTTGTCTTGCTTGCTTCCCTTATGGCCTGGCGCTCGTTCCTGGTATCGCTGACCAGCATCATGCCTGGCTCCGAGTAGTCTTCCCTTCTCGGGTTTGTGAATATGCCCGGCATAACCCTGCCTGCCATGAGCTTCATTCCGGTGACCTCCGCGAACTTCGTCGCTGCCGATATCGCGTATATCCTCGACGCCGTGACTACTATCTGCGACGGCTCGAACTTAGAGAGCATCTTCGCCGCAAGCATTATCCTCTCGTTTATGGTGCTGAGATTAAGCAGAAAGAGCCCGTCCTCGCGTATCTTGTACACGAACCTGCGCATGCCCGGGGTTGTTATTTTGGTTCCTATGTGCACTCCTGCCTCTAAATACACTGCCTGGTCTATAAGCAACTGTTCATTTTCCATACCAAAACCTTATTTCCTCTTTATTGACAAATCCTAAATATACATGCATGCTGACTGCGATTTCATTGCCGCTGCGGTTCTCTCCAAACGGATCACTGAATTCGGGGTCGCCGCGATTTTCATAAGCGTTCGCTTATTTTGAACGCGGGTCTTATGCTCCCTAAGCACAAAGCCTAACCAAGCTAGCAGACGACCCCGCAATAATAGCTTGTGATTTCCTGCTTTTATATCTTGTGCTATTTCCTGCTGTAATTGATTATATCATCAATAAGGTCCACGTTTCCCAGGAGCATCCTCCTGCAGCAGTACCTCTGCACGTGCAGCTCGTCGAGAACCTTCTCTGCAGGTTCCTTGTCCACATTAACGCGCTTGTTGTATTCCTCCCATCTGTCCGCGACTACCTGCCCGCACGAGAAACACCTTACTGGAATCATCATGTTATCACAAATTAATCGTTATGCCCTTTCGGAGGTCATCTCCGGTCTTAGATGGAACGTCATCATATTTATGCATGCCGTCTTCATCGGCCATATTTTCCGCAAGTACCTGCGCACTGCCGGGTCATCTGTATGACTTCTGGAACCTTGCGCGAGCCTTCCTTCCGAGGAACTTCTTTGGTTCAATTCTCCTTGAATCGTCCACTATGAGTGTCCTGTCGTAGGACATGTATGCACGCTTGAGCGAATCGTCGTTTGCAGAGAGCACCTTGGCTATGGCGCTCCTCGCAGCCTGAGCCTGCCCGCTCACTCCTCCTCCGTATATGTTCACGTAGATGTCCGAGGCATCGGCAATGGCCTTTGCCTGATTCATTATCATAACAGGCTCAAGTATGAGCTCCCTAAGCACGTCGGGCTTGACATTCCTTATGTCCACGCCATTTATGATTATCCTTCCGTTTCCCTGGGTAAGCGTTGCCCTTGCTACGGCCCTCTTCCTCTTTCCCTTGGCTATGACAACCTTTTTCTTCACGCCGGCCTTGCTAGGCGCCCTTGCCCTCGGCCCGGCTGCCCTCGCTGTAGCCCGCCTCTGCTGTACGGCCTTGGGCTGGACCTGGGAGATGGCTTCCAGCTCCTTGTCAAGATTTCCTGTTCCTGCAGTTTTTGCATCGTTTGCCATTAAAATCACTTATTGTACCCAAGCCTCTGGGTAAGCTCCTCAACAGTCAGGGATTTCTGGTAGAGCTCTCCGGGCTTCTTCGAATCAACCTTGTGCATGCCCTTCTTCAGGCCCTCGGGAACTCCTATGTAGACCTTGAGCCTCTTGTAGGCTTCCTTGCCCCTAGGCTTCTTGTACGGCAGCATGCCGCGTATGACGCGCTTGACGAAAAGGTCGGACCTCCGCGACCAGTACGGCGAATGCTCCGGATTGGCCTTGTCCTTGAGTTCGACGAGCCTCTTGTATTTTGCATAGAGCATCTCGGGCCTTCCGCTTATGGAGATCTTCTCCGCATTGACCAGCATAACATTGTTGCCGTTGAGGAGTTCCTTGGCAACATGGCTTCCTATCCTGCCGAGGATCCTGTCGCTTCCGTCTATGACTTGGTCTGCCATTAGTATCACTAGATTATTATCCTGACGCTCTCCTGCTTCATCATCTCCTTGAGGCCGAGCATCCTGCCGCCTGCCTTAACGACCTTCTCCGCAGCGTCATCGGAGTATTCCATTGCGGTTATGTTGAGGCTCTTGCTCAGGTTTCCCACTCCGAGGACCTTGCCTGGAATTATTATGTTCTCCCCGGCCTTTGCAAGCTTCTCTATCTTCCCGAGATTGACTATTACCCTCTGCCTTCTTGGCCTCGAAGCTATCTTGTAGGCATACTGCCAGAGCCCGGCATTCTTCTGCTCCTGCTTGGAGCCGCTCAGCTCCTCACGCCATTGCCTTATGGCATTCTTCTCGACCATTGCTTTTCTTTGCATCTTCTCACCATGAGTGCAGGGGGAGAGATTTGAACTCTCGCAAGCACTAAAGCTACTGACCCCTCAAGCCAGCGCATTTGACCAAGCTCTGCCACCCCTGCGGATTATTTGAGCTCTTTACGTACCTCCTTGACATTCTCGCTTATTATACTTAATGCCCTTGAGAGTATCTCTGCAGGCGGCATCTGACCGAAGGTTTCAATATAAAACTCAAACTCGTTGTCTCCCAGCTGTTTGTACGTTACAAGCCCCGGCTGGAACTTCGAGCTCCTTGAGCCGACTCCAAGGATTGCCTTTCCATCGAGCCTGAGCACCTGTCCCTGCGCAAGCTTCATTATTGGTATGTTCTCATTGGCTACCTTGACCGATTTGTCTGTGCTCTTTAGGTCCTTAGAATAGACTGTGACCGGGCCTTCTGCGCTCAATGAGAAGAGGATCTCGTCCTTCTCATCATAGCCCTTTGACGGCGTCACAAGGGGCACAAGGCCTATCCTGTGCGCTATGTACTCGTCGAACATCGAGGTTGAGTTCTCGTAGAAAGTCACGCTGTCTATCGCGAATGAGCCGACGCTGTTTATCGCAGAGCGCCTTATTGCGTTGGCAACGCCGAAGCCAGCGCCGCTAAGCCTGAAGCGCAATGACATTGGCGTGCTCTCCATAACTGTTATCTTCATAAATACCAGCTGAAAATTAGCGCTGAACAGCTAACGCAATACCATATGTTTGATAAGGTATTTAAATCTTATATCGTACATGGCTTTGCTGCTTAACACCCCACGCAACAAAGAATATATACCTGGACATGGATATTGGAGTCAGGCGCGATTGATGGACCTCTGGCACGCATATCTGGACGAATCGAAGAAGGAAGAATTCGGCAAGGGCAAATTCACGCTCAGGCTCGGGAAGCGGTGGCATACCTCTCTCTCAATGGTCATGGATAGCTCTCTGGGGCTGGAGCTCAACAAGGCCTTCTCGCATGTTTATTCCGAAGAGAAGAGGTATATCACAGCCAAGGATATCACCTTCGACATTTTTGCTTCGGTATATGATGTTGACACGGGCCGCGCATTCGTCATGAGGCCCTCGGCATACCTTACCGACGACACATGCAAGCGGATCAGCTCGATAATAAGGAAGGCCGCTTTCAGGAACGCCGAAATGAGGGTAATAGGCCTGCAGAGCGGGGATCAGCCGATGCGTGGCCAGGTAAGCAAGATCCGCACAGCGATTCCAGGAGTAAGGCTTGTAGAAGTGGACCTGTTCGGCAACGAGACAAGGCATATAACCCTGGACATGAAGACAGGATCCACATACGACCTTCTCCTCAACAACAAGATATACACCCCGGCAGAACTCATAAATAACCTCGCGCCTAATGACTTTGCCCAGAAGAAGTCAGAGCTCGCATTTGTATAGCTCCTCGTATCTCGGGCCCTCGGCAGAAAGCCTGCTGCTTATCAGTGAAACAGAATCTACAGTGAACGACCCGAAGTCATAGTCCTCATATTCAGTGGCGAGTTCAAGGAAGGCTTTCCTATCACGCATTCCTCTTACCCTTGCAATTGTTGCATGCGGCACAAAGCGCTCTTCATCATGTATCCTCAACTTATGCAGCAGCGCGTTGCGCAGACCTATTACCTTATCGGCCCCGTCGGAAATGCCAGCATAGGCTATGCGAATGCGTTCCGGCCTGAAGAACCCGATTCCATGGAGCGTAACCCTGAAGCTGCCTGTTTCAATTGAATCCATCGCGTCTTTTACCATGCCTACCTTCTTCTCGTCAATCTCGCCGAAGAAATGTAGCGTTATGTGCAGCGCATCCGTCTTCACTAGGGTAACGCCTCTAAAGCTGAAATATCTTGATGCCTCTAGTAACTTTTTCTTAGTGCCTTCCGGTATGCATATCGCAGCGAAAACCCGCATCAATTATATATTGCGCATGTCAAACTTAATAGGTGCAATGGCCACATTCGACGAATTTGCGAAGCTCGACATACGGGTTGGCAAGGTGTTGGGCGTCGAGGATCATGAAGCTGCAAGGAAGCCGATGTACAAGCTTACAATAGACTTTGGCCAGGAAATAGGCCAGCGGCTCATCATAGCAGGAATAAAGCCATGGTATCCGAAGGAGGAACTTATAAACAAGAAGGTCGTATGCATTGTTAACCTCGATCCAAAAGCCATTGCAGGGATCGAGTCTCATGGAATGGTCCTTGCAGCAGACGACAATGCGGATATGGTCACACTGCTGACCGTGGACAGGGACATTGCAGAAGGCAGCAAGGTAAGATAAGTCATTGGAGTGAGCTCATGATATTGGTAATAGTGGGACTGCCTGGGTCAGGGAAAAGCACCGCCGCGCAGCTCCTCCGCGAGGACGGATATGAAGTCATTGAGCTGGGAGACATCTGGAGGGAGCTGCTCAGGAAGAACAACATACCCAGAAACGACCCCATAGCCACAAGGGAATTCACTAAGAACCTGAGGTTGAAGTACGGGAAGGATATCTATGCGAAGTACGCATACAAGCAGGTCAGGAGCATCAGCACCAACAACATAGTTATAATGGGAGTAAGGAGCACCTATGAGATGGACTACTTCAAGAAGCATCTCAAGGGCATGGTAGTGATAGCGATAACATCGCCGCTCAAGACGCGGTACCAGCGCCTCAGGGAGAGGGCCAAGCCCGAAGACCCGAAGACGCTCAAGGACTTTATCTGGCTCAACACGCGTGAGATGCGCGGATTCCTTTCCGATAAGAAGGAGGAGCGCCACGGGGTAATGGTGCTTATCAAGAGCGCAGACTACGTCATATCCAACACGTCAACCGTGGGAAAGCTGGAATCGGATCTCAAGGAAGCGATCGATGATGCTAAGAGCAGACTCATTTTTGCATAGACAACCTGAAGCTCTGCATCTTGGGAAATAATCGAATAAGTAAACTAGAAAAAAGCAAGGGCGATGGCCACGCATCCCACATAAACCCTGCACGGCATCGCACCCCAATCGTCCTCGGGCCTTCGGCACCCGATGTTATACTCTCCTAAGCATGGACCTGCCGGGCATTTCCGGCTTCACGTCATGAAACTCCCTTAGCAGTGCCTGGACCTTTGGGTCCTGCAATGCCTCTCTCCTTGCCATCAGGAAGTTTATGGCAAAAAGGCTATCCTCGCCTAGTGGCTTTCTGACCGTCCTGCCTTGCTCCCTACTCCCCATTCCGGTCAGACGCTCACCTCAGCTACCCTTCCCACATCCCTTCCGGCAGACATCATGCTGTTTCTCAGTACTTTCATCCCACCCTCCGTAAGCGCCAATGGCTTGTAGACTTCGCCCTTCTCGGTAAAGTCCAGCATGCCCTCTTTCTTGAGTTTCTTGAGCGTGTACCAGATCCCGCTCTGCGACATGCCATACTGCTCCGAGGCATATTCCACAAAGTCCGTGGCCGTAGGTATCTCGTTCAGGCCAATCTCAGCCATAAGGATGACTTCCTTTTCGCTGAACCGGATCTTTTTAATATCTAGGCTAGGTTCGATTTTATCCACTTGCATAAAGCACCACCAAAAGGAGAGTTGCTTGCTTTATGCAGCGGACATATTGCAATAATTTCCTATCTTATTGCATATGTCTATGGCCGTGAAACCTGATACTACCTTCAACATTGGCGTCCTAGCCCACAAATGCTGCTGGATAGTTCTCATTTCACAAGCCTTCTTACTTTCTAATCTTTCTGCGTAAGGTAGCTATTTAAAACTTTTCTTTGAATAGCGCTCATTGTCTAAGTACTATCCATACGCGCGGCTTGAACATTCTGCGAGTACATAACGCAGACCCGCACGCAGTTCCCGTCGAAAAAAGCACGGCCCGATCTTTTTATCCGTGTCATAAGAAAGGAATGACAATTATAAATATAGCTAGCCCATACCATTTACTGGCATGAGGACGTCACCTCGTGCACAGAAAAGTACTTAGTGATTTATTGCTTCTCTACATATTAAGGCTTGCAGCGCTGCTGATAGTTGTACTGGCATATGCACTGTTCGACATATTCAATAAGAGGAATGTGCCCGACATATTCGCATACGGCACACTGGCACTGGGCATCCTGCTTACCCTTACGTATCCTCTTCCCACAATAGGGATCAGCCTGTTGGTGGCTGCGATAATAGCCATCCTTGGCTACATAACATATAGGATGGGCGTGCTCGGAGCAGGAGACACATTCGAGTTCCTCTTCATAAGCCTTGTAATGCCGTTACAGGTGGCTCCGGCGCTCATCAGCGCGCCGCAATTCTCCTTTCCATTCATCCTTTCTGTATTCATAGCCACGGGATATGCCACGATAATACTGACACCCGCGTATTACATCCTAAGAGCCAAGAAAAAGACCGGAAAGATCATGGTAGACAAGAAGGGTGTTCCTGCAGCTGCCACGCTGATAATGGCGTATATTATCCTCATAGCAGCGCTTGACTACCTGTCTGGAAACGCCCTCCTCGTCTCTGTGATAATGCTTCTCGTCGCAATTCCGTCCTCGATAATACTTCTTTTCAAGAATTCCATTTATGAGGGAATGACGCAAATGGTGTATCCGTCGCAGCTGGAGATCGGAGACATGATAGCCACAAACATGATGGACAAGCGCGATCTCGCGTACTTCAGGAAAAGGTCAAGGCATTTCGAGAGGCTAGCCACGAGCCACGTGATTGCCGAAACAAAACGCATCAGAAAAAGAATACCGGTGTACAAGAATGCCATACCCCTGGCACTATTCACATTAATAGGGGTTATCGTCTCGCTCCTCATCGGGAACGTGGTGCTGCTTCTCCTGGCATGACTGACTTTCAGAAATCCACGACCTCCCGGAGCAGCTCCGCCGCATTGTCTCGCGTCAGCGGCTTGGATCCCTTCTGCTTTGCATACCTGCACTGATAGCGTATGTAGCTCTCGTTGACCTTCGTATTCGGGTCTATCTGCTTGCATCTCTCTATGTACTCTACAATTACCTTGGTGGATTCTTCCTCGCTCATGCCCTTGACGTTAACCAGATACGGAGCAAGTATCAGGTTGACGGTCCTGTGCCTTACGTCTGCAATGGGTGTGGCAAGGAGCTTCGCTATCCAGTTATACCTGTTCTCGTCTATTCTAATGCTAACCTTGGGCACAGGCACCTTTATCGTCCTGGCATAGGAAAGCACCTCTTTCGGAAGGTCCTTCAATGGTATCGGCAGGCCTTTCGCTATCTCCCTCCGTATCGCAGTCTGTATTATCCTTGCGGCTTTGTATTTCTGCATGTACACCACGCCTTTGTCGAGCTCCTGGCGCACCAGGGCGTACTCCGGGTTCCTGGGGGACAATCTTAGGAAGTCGCCGAATCCCATGGAGAAAGACCCCGAATACTCAATGCTTATTCCCAGCTCCTTGCCTATCCTGATCATGTTCTGCTCTGTCTCCTCCTGCAACGCGTCGCCAGACCGCTTCGCCTCAGCAGCAACATATTTGTCAACGGCAATCCTGCTGCCCAGCGCGCTTACCAGCATCCGGGCATAGACATAGCTAAGTACGGATTTCCTCTTGACCTCCCCGATGATGTTTCTCGAATAGCCGATGCTTGATTTCTGGAGCGCCTGCTCGACCCTGGACTTGCCCATCTCCAGCATTGATGCATCGAACTTTGCACCCAGCGACGAAACGTATTTCCGCGCTTCGCTGGAGAATGGATACTTATAAGCAAGGTCAAGCGATGCATCAGGCTCCATGGATTGATATCTCATCTGACATTTTTAGATGTTTGCAGGGGCAATAGGCTTATAGACTATTTCATGGCAAGATAACATGGAGGTAATTGCATGCAATGGTTCGATAGTCTCAAACAGGTGGATCCGGAGATAAGCGATTACACGAAGATGGAACTGGAGCGCCAGAGGAACGGCCTCGAGATGATACCATCCGAGAACTTCACCAGCATCGCAGTGATGCAGGCAATGGGTACTATACTCACGAACAAGTACTCGGAGGGATATCCTAACAAGAGGTACTACGGGGGCAACCAGTTCATAGACAAGATAGAGTCAACCGTCTCAAAGCGAGCCAAGGCGCTATTCGGCGTGCCTTATGCAAACGTGCAGCCATATTCCGGTTCTCCTGCCAACCTCGCAGTCTATTTTGCCACGTGCGCGCCCGGTGATGTCATAATGGGCCTTGCGCTTACCGATGGCGGGCATCTGACGCACGGCTCTGAGTTCAGCATAACGGGCGGCGCTGGCCAT
This sequence comes from Microcaldota archaeon, assembly GCA_021810375.1. GTDB lineage: Archaea > Micrarchaeota > Micrarchaeia > Micrarchaeales > CABMGC01 > JAKAVK01. The sequence goes on along the minus strand of JAJZJB010000020.1, from coordinate 460 downwards.
GTCTTCAGGAGCGTACCTTATCACGTGAACAAATCAGGGTACATAGACTTTGACGACCTTAAGAAGAACATAGCCGAGAATAAACCAAAGCTGATATGGGTGGGGTATACTGCATATCCGCGTGAATTCCCTTTTGAGGAATTCGCAAAGGTTGCAGACTCCTGCGGCGCATACCTTGCTGCAGACATCTCACATATCTCTGGTCTAGTTGTCGGAGGGGCGCACAAAAGCCCTGTGCCGTATGTGCACATAGTCACGACCACAACGCACAAAACGCTTAGGGGACCGAGAGGGGCCATGATAATGGTTACTGAGAAAGGGCTGCAAAAGGATCCCGACCTAGGAAAGAAGATCGACAAGGTAATTATACCAGGAATGCAGGGCGGTCCGCACAATCATACTACAGCGGCAATAGGGGTTGCCTTGCTTGAGGCTTCGAGACCAGCATTCAAGGATTATG
>JAJZJB010000001.1 GCA_021810375.1 Microcaldota archaeon | reverse complement strand
CTCGTTTACCGGATTCCCTGTGCTGCTCGGCTACGTTAACCAGATAGTGCCAAAAGACATTGCAACAACGGCACACGGCATGGTGTGGGGCATAGGCAACACACTGGGAGGCGCGGCAGGCATAGCCATCATGTCACTCCTGCTCTACCTTGGAGTGAGCCTCACCGAAACAATGTGGGCCATGCTGATATTCGGGGTAGCGTCAGCCCTATTCATACCTCTAATACCCGGGAAGGATAGAAAACGCGCATTACAGCCCCTAACTGCCACATCCCTCTAAGCCAGTAATGGTATATCTGCCTTCCACGAAGGTATATAAAACAGTTCATGGCCTATATTATAACTGAGTTATAAGAAGGAGAAAGTCATGATAAACGGTTACACTCGAGCATCGAAACTGATAATACCTGCTGCAAGGTCGGTAATAGCCAAGGAGCTCAAGGAAAGATATCACCTCACGGAGCAGGAGATAGCGGCAAGGCTGGGCATAGCCCAGGCCGCGGTCAGCAAGTACCTCTCCGGGAAGTACTCTGACAGGATCAAGGACATGGAAAGCAGGATAAGCAGGGAGTGGATAGCAGGCAAGATCAGCCTGCTTGCAGGCGGGGAAAAGAAGTATGCAAACTCCGCCATATGTACTGTCTGCAAGAAGGAGAACGCATTTGACTGCAAGTTCTCCAGCGCGGAGATTGAGTGATTTAAATGGTAAACGAAGGATTGGAAGAAGTTGTAGACCGCACCGAATACGCGGAGAAGTACGGGTTCAGCAAGACTGTGGACTACGAGAGTTTTCCAAGAGGGCTCTCGGAAGACATAGTCAGAAAGATCTCAAAGCTCAAGGGCGAGCCGGACTGGATGCTTGAGAAGAGACTCACCGGATTCAGGGTCTTCGAGAGCAAGCCCATGCCGAACTGGGGCGCGGACCTAAACGCGATCGACTTCGCAGAATACTACTACTACCTTATGCCTAAGATGAAGGAATCAAACAAGTGGGAGGACGTCCCGAAGGAGATCAAGGACACGTTCGACAAGCTTGGAGTCCCCGAGGCAGAGAGGAAGTTCTTCTCGGGCGCAGAGGCGCAGTTCGACAGCGGAGTCGTATACTCGCACGTGAATGAGGAGCTCAACAGGCTCGGAATAATATTCACTGACACAGACACCGCAATAAAGAAGTACCCTGAACTATTCAAGAAGTACTGGGGGACAATAATACCGCCTACGGACAACAAGTTCGCGGCGCTGAACACCGCAGTCTGGTCAGGAGGCAGTTTCATCTATGTGCCAAAGGGGGTGAAGGTACCGATGCCGCTCAACGCATATTTCAGGATCAATGCAATGAACGCTGGCCAATTCGAGAGAACGCTTATCATTGCAGACGAGGGTGCAGATGTAACCTATCTCGAGGGTTGCTTTACTGCTGGCGCCAAGGTAATTACTGATAGCGGAGAAAAAAGCATAGAAGATATAAAAGTAAATGATCAGGTCCTAACGCATAATGCAAGACACAGGAAAGTTTATCACGTTCAAAAGAGACCCTATTCTGGAAAGTTATACAGAATAAAGTATTTTGGGGATGCATCGACAGAAATAAATGTTACTGAAGAACATCCGTTTGTTGCAGTTAGACGAACAACGACCGAATATACAAACACTAACTGGACTACCGAGTGGATACCTGCAAAAGAACTTCATCCTCACGATTATTTAGCAATACCCATAGACAGAACGGTCAATTCCGAAGAAGTAATGGTGTTCGAGATACCAATGCAGAGAAGATGGGGTAGTTATACTACAAAACTAAACATATCTACAGATTCTGATTTCTTCAGATTAGTCGGATACTACTTGTCTGAGGGGAGCATATCTGGCGGACATTATGTTAATTTTACATTCAATAAAAATGAAACTGCTTACATACAAGATACTGTTTCTCTCATAGAAAAGTACTTCAACAAGAAGCCTATAGTACAGAAGGAATACAAAAACGGAGTCTCTATTATACTCTGTTCTACTGTAGTTGCAAAATTCTTTACAGAGCAATTTGGGAAGGGAGCACTAAATAAACACATTCCAAATTGGGTGATGAAAGAGGCAGAAAGGAAGCAATCCGAATTGATCAAAGGCTTTTGGAGGGGCGATGGAAGCTTCATGTATACTCAATACAGTTGGGGCAGTAAGAGAATGTTTAGAATGAATACCATCTCTCAAAAACTTGCAAAGCAACTGCGTGATATACTACTTAGATTGAATATCTTTGGATCAATCAACATGGCAAAAAGAACTGGAAAGAGACACACTATGTTTACTGTATATGTTGGCGGCCGGTATCTAAGAACCTTCGCACAACTCGTAGAATTTCAAACTGTTGTAAAGGTGGGCGAATCCTACATGCAGTCTTTACAACTTCTAAACATGCTTGGCGAAAAGCAATTAACCTCATATTCGAGAATAATAGGTAACTATGCTTTTGTACCTATCAAAAGCATAGAAACCACTGATGTTAAAGATGTTCCTGTATACAACTTTAGCGTTGAGGAAGACGAAAGTTATGTTGCGGAAGGTGTAGCTGTACACAACTGCACTGCGCCTATATACAAGAAAGACTCCCTGCATGCCGCTGTCGTCGAACTTGTTGCGCTGGAAGGCGCACACATACGATATGTTACAATCCAGAACTGGTCAAAGAATATCTACAATCTTGTAACGCAGCGTGCCCATGCCTCAAAAGATGCGCGCGTAGAGTGGATAGACGCAAACATAGGCAGCAAGGTCAACATGAAGTACCCGTCAATCTACCTGATGGGGGAGCGCGCAAGCGGGGAAGTGCTCTCAATAGCAATTGCAGGGGACGGGCAGATACAGGATTCTGGCGGGAAGATCTATCACCTTGCATCAAATACTACTTCAAAGATAATCTCGAAGAGCGTCTCCAAGGGAACCGGGGTCACCTCCTTCAGGGGACTAATGCACGTTGCAAAGAATGCTGCAAATGCAAAGGCCCACGTTTCATGCGATGCGCTTCTGCTTGACGACAAAGCAAAAACCAATACATATCCATACAATCAGATCAACAGGAGTGACGCAGTGATAAGCCATGAGGCAAAGGTTGGAAAGATAAGTGACGATGATATATTCTACTTAATGTCAAGGGGAATATCCGAGGACGATGCCGTAGCAATGATAGTCCTCGGATTTATAGACGACCTTACCAAGGTGCTGCCTCTCGAGTACTCGCTAGAGCTTAAGAGGCTCATAAAGCTTGATACAAGCAAGGGAATCGGCTGATTGCAGCGTGATCTTTATGCCTTATTCGGAATTCGTAAAGGAAGCCATGCAGTACTATAAGTCTCTGCCGATAGAGACGAATGCACTGTACAAGAAGTATAGCTTGGCTATAGCCCTGCCTGACAACCTAAATTGCGGCAGCAATGCGGACGCAGACTTAGATAAGATGATAAGCCAGATATCCGAAAAGACAAGAATAAAGTTCGATGTCGTGGTGACAAATTCGTTTGCAAGGAGCTCTAATCCTAGCGTGCAGGTAACAAAGGCAGAGGATGCGGACGAGGGCACGCTTGAGAACAAGAGCTTCAAGAGCAGCGAGGATAAGCTTGCCGCATACATAAACTCAAAAGCAAAATATTTTATAAAGATAAATACGGCGAAGGATGCAAAATCAACATTGAATATATTGTTTGCAACCACCGGCCACCTTTCCACAGAAGTGTTCGTAAAGAACGGAGAGTCGGCAAAGGCGGAAGTATCAGAATTCTATTTCTCAAGCGCAGCCGAGAGTGCAACAATCTCAGTGCTCCACGAGGTAGAATGCGCGGAGAATTCCGTAATGGAAATCAACGCATTCCATAATGAGAATGAGAAAACCTCCGTTGTAAGCCTATGCAAGGGCGGCACCGAGGAGAAGGCGAAGCTTTACCTCAACTCTGTATATTGCGGAAGCAATGCTACAAAAGCCAGGTCGATACTCAATGCAAAAGGCCAGGCAAGCAGGATAGAGGTCACAGAGCTCGCCTTTGGCATCTCATCACAGCAATTCGATATAGACACTGCAATAATAAATTCCACCCCGTATAGCTCTGTCTCTCTCGAGTCAGGCGTCATCCTTGATGATCTCTCAAAGTGCATGCTAAAGGGCTTCGCGAAGGTCGCCGACAAGACACGGGGATCAATTTCAACAATAGTTGAGAAAGGCATACTGATGAGCAAGGATGCGCACATGGACGCACTGCCGGATCTATCAATAGACTACAGCAACGAAGTCAAGGCATCCCATTCGGCATCAACAACGCCTATCGATCAGGATGCGCTATTCTACCTGACTTCGAGGGGAATAGAGGAATCCCAGGCGAGAAAGCTATTTATCTCAGCATTCATCTCAAAATACATATCAAAGATATCAAGTCCATCGGCAAGGGAGATAGCGATGTCTATAATGCTTGACAAGCTTGACAAGAAGGCATTCGGCACACTCTCAGAGATAACGCCAAGGAATATCTGGATGGTGGCGAGGCCAACAAGGTGAGAATATGTTATTGGAAATAAAAGACCTGCATGTAGAAGCTGAAGGGAAGGAAATAGTGAAGGGAGTCACGCTGACCATAAGGGATAATGAGCAGCATGTGCTTATGGGGCCGAATGGGTCCGGAAAGACGACTCTTGCAAAGGCCATAATGGGGCATCCGCAGCTCAAGATAACCCATGGAGACATACTGCTCGACGGAGAGAGCATAAAGGACCTGAAGCCTAACGAGCGCTCCAAGAAAGGCATATTCCTGCAATTCCAGAACCCTACAGAGATAGAGGGCCTGGGACTGATGAATTTCCTGAACACGGCAAGAGGAGCGTCTGGCACTTCCCAGTCGTTCAAGGATTTCATGACCGAGGTCAAGGATACATCAACAAAGCTGAAGATCAAGGAAGACCTTATCGGAAGGTCGCTAAATTACGGCTTCTCCGGCGGGGAGAAAAAGAAGACCGAGATACTGCAGATGTCTGTGCTGAAGCCCAGGCTTGCAATACTCGATGAGCCCGACTCCGGACTTGACGTAGATGCGGTCAGGCTAGTGGCCCAGAGCATAATCGAGCAGCAGAAGAAAACTAATAACGGCCTTCTTGTCATAACCCACTACAGCAGGATACTGAATTATATGTCACCGCAGTTCATACACGTGATGCACGATGGCAAGATAATCCGGGAAGGCGGCAAGGAACTCATAGAGACGATAGAGAAGGAAGGATACGAAGCAAAGTGATCGCTTGGCTGACCTTGATGTAACCGATATAAGGAAGGACTTTCCCATACTTTCCACCACAAACCATGGAAAGCCACTGGTATACCTGGACAGCGCTGCCACGTCGCAGAAGCCCCTCTATGTGATAAACAGGGTAAGCGAATACTACAAGACGTTCAATGCCAACATACATCGCGGCCTTTACGAATTGTCAATGAAATCTACCGAAGAGTACCAGCGCTCCAAGGAGCTCTCTGCAAAACTGATAAACGCGGAATCATACCGCGACATAATCTATTGCAGGAATACTACCGACGCGATAAACATAGTTGCGCTGTCATGGGGCGAGCCTAACATTGGAAAGGGGGACCGCATACTGATAACTGACATGGAGCACCACAGCAACATAGTTCCGTGGCTCATGCTTGCAAAGAGGAAGAAGGCAATATTGGAGCATGCGAGGCTCAAGGACAAGTCATTCGTCGACATGGACGACTTCAAGGAGAAGCTGGAGCACGGGCCAAAGATGGTTGCGATAACGCACGCATCGAATGTGCTCGGCACCATAAACAATGCCAAGGAGATGGCAAGGCTTGCGCACAAGGCTGGCGCACTGGTTTTGATAGACGCAGCGCAGTCAGTGCCTCACATGCCCGTCGATGTAAAGGACATAGACTGCGATTTCCTTGCATTCTCGAGCCATAAGATGCTGGGCCCTGCCGGGGTCGGGGTGCTCTACGGAAAGGACCAGCTCCTTGAGTCAATCACCCCTGCAATAGTCGGCAGCGACATGATACGGAGCGTTACATTTGATTCTGCTGACTGGAACGAGCTCCCATGGAAATTTGAATCCGGCACCCCAAACATGGAAGGCGGAGTGGGACTCGCTGCGGCAATAGAGTATCTTGAAAGGATAGGCATGCGGAGGATCCGCGAGCATGAGATGAAAATTGCAAGATATGCCCTGAAGCGCCTGGAGGAGGTCAAAGGGGTCAAGGTATACGGCCCGGGAGTCAGGGATGCAGATAAGCGCGGAGGGGTAGTCTCATTCAATATAGCCGGAGCGCACCCACATGACGTGGCAACAATATTCGACAGCGAGGGCATAGCAATAAGGGCAGGCCATCATTGCGCAATGCCTCTTGTCAATCAGGTCCTTGACGAGACCTCTGTTGCGCGGATGAGTTTCTACCTATATAACATGGAAGAGGAAGTAGACAGGGCCGTAGATGCCATATCAAAGGTAAGGAAAGTCCTCAGGATCAAAGAATGAGTCTCCACGGAAGCAATATGGCTATTATACTCTAAACACGCATTCGGTGATACTCTGGGAGGTACTATTGCATTTGTTGGCAAGGCGGTCACTGTTGCTGAGACTCGTCCACGCGGATCCACACGCAGGAAGATAGACCCGCAGTCGCTTCAGGAACTCTTGGATACTGGAATATCTGTGCGCGAGATTGCGGAAACCCTCGGCGTTGCCAAGTCAAGCGTATACGGTGCATGCAAGAGATATGGCATAAAAAGGCAAGAATCCGAACGGAAGACCCACGCCACAGAAACAGCACAATCAACCCATACGAAAGAGAGGCTATCAAAGGCGCCAGACAACAATGGCACAGGGTCACTGACGCGTCGCCCAACCCGACAGACAATTGATCTTCCTCAAAGCTGGAAGCTCCTCAAGCGCGAAGAAGATCCTGGAATATCGGCAGAGTCGAGGAAGAGGTCCCTGCTAGGTCATGTTTCAAGGCAATTTGAGGAAGCGACAAATGCGCTCGAGGCCAAGAACGCCATAAAACTTGCCGGTGCCATGCTCTCAATTGCAGAGGACCAGAAGGAACTTGGGAACATATACTTCAAGATACATGAATATTCCAGGGCAGCAGAGGTTCAGGAACTCAGGAAGAACGTGCTCATGCTTGTTAATCCCATGCTTGAAGAGATGCGGCTCTCGAAGATGCTCGGAAGGGATCCTGCTGCAGTCAGACCTTCCCGTGAGATAACCGATTACCTGCTGCATAGGACGACTTACGTGCAGAGGAGGGCCGAGGAAGTTCAGGATCTTGAAGACGAGATGGGCAGCTTCTGATATCCTGCTGCTTTCGAAGAAAAGCAATATAAATAGTAGAAGAGAATCTGGTCTTGAGAGATCGTTTGGTGATTCACTGTCAAGTTTATCTATTATCCGGGCCAAGAATCTGTATGCTGCTTCTTCGTGCACAATGCGCAATGTGATAACTGAAGGATCCGGATCCAGGCTTCCGGGCATGCGGAGGAAAGGCCCAGTACCCAAAATAACCAAGGAGCAGCTTGAGTCAGTTACAGAGGATGGACTCACCGTGCCAGAGATAGCCAGCTTATATAACGTATCAAGATCATCGGTGCGCAGCGCTTACAAGCGATATGGCATCGATCCGAACAAGGCACATTCTGGGGTCCCGTCGAGGGTAGATGCTTCAAGGCTTGCTGCACTCCGCGGCATGGGCATGCCTGTCTCGCAGATAGCCAGGGAGCTTGGAAATGGCAAAAGCGCAATATACGCTGCGATAAAGGCAAACGGTCTTCCCAGGCAGGAACTTGCCTGGCAAAGGGAAAGGCAGGGTAAGGAGATACAAAGCACCCTCCGTGCTACATCCACACCGTACAAGAATCCAGGAATCCGGATGCCTGATTCAGCGCAGGATAGTTCTTTCGCTACTAATACGCGAAACGCAAGGGAGCAACCCTATCCAACCGAGCCGCTGCGGCTCCTGAGAAAGGATATTATTACTAGCCAGAAGCCCCGCGCTCCTCCTGCCTTGTCAGAACAGGAAATTATGCTCCTCGGATTTATGAGAAAACAGATATTGGCAGCACGCAAGGCTTACGAAGAACCTGATGGCACAATGAGGGTGGCAGGAGCGCTTCTTTCAGTATACAAGACCCAAATGGAACTTGCAGAATTATATAGGAGGAAACTCCAACTGGGCTCTATGGAAAGGTACAGGGAGGATGCCAGTGAATTGATGAACATGCTCAGGCCTATGATAGCGAGCATGAATTCAGCAAAGAAGAACGGCATTGACCCGAGCAGCATTGGCATAAACCTCGAGCTTGGCACTTATCTTGCAAGGGGCGGGTACTTTGCCAGAATTGATTCAATCGAGAGGGAGATGAGTGAAGGCTGAACCATACGTGTGCGAGTGCGGAAGCAAGGAGTTCCGCAGGTACATAGGCGACAAGACCATCTACTGCAAGGCATGCGGGAAGCCTGCTCCTGATAATGTTAAGTTCAAGGACGAGTGATCCGCGCTGATTTTTGTACAAAAGTCTTAAAAGACACGGAGTAGTAGCGTAAATGGAGGTGTCACAGTGGAGCGTAAGGCGCGTGGAAGGCCTAGTGGCAGGTTAATCCTGATCAGCGGAGGCAGGCAGGCTGCTCCGGAATTCGATTGCAGAAAAGCATGCCTCATGGTTGTTCGCCAGAAAAGATTCTCGCAGAAAGTCCACGGCAGCAAGCCGAGCAAGGAGGATCTTAAGGACAGCTGTGTGCGTATAGGCCTTATCGGCAATGTCATTGTTGAATCTGCATCAAGAGGCAAGACCCCCGGCAGGGCCGCATTCAGGCGGCACGGGCTCTCGAAGATGCTTAACGATTATTACAGCGGGGATCCAGGCAAGGCCATAGAAGCGGCATACAGGAGCGGGCAAATGGACTTCGCCGCTATGAGGCGTGTATAATGGGACTATTGCGCAAGAACCCCCAGATGGCCGAGATACTCCCATTCCGGTCACGTGCACCAGCGCAGTCTTCAACTGGCAACAAAGCCGATTTACCTGATGCTCCTCTTGCGAAGGTCATTATATTGAAAAGGCCAGATACGCGCAGTGCATGGCTGGGCGAGTGCAACGGCGAAGTCAATATGAAAATAGAAAAGAAGCGCGCCGAGTACACAGAGTTTGTTAAGATAGCAAACGAGACCAGCGACTTGGGGGAAAAGAAGATCGCCCTGACCGACGCCTTGGGTGCAGCAGTGGAAATATTCTCGCTCCACTCGAAATTCTCCCCGCTCCGTCCCGAAGCGCAGGTATCATGGCATGACATAGTGCAGGGCCTTGCAAGGGAGATACATAAACTCGACGAATCGCTGTCCCGAGCCAATGTCATACGCTTTCCTCGGAAAGGGCACGGCGGGATATCGGCTCCCTAACCATCCTTGAGACTCTTATATCCTCAAAGAAATAGTGCTCGCTCCTTGTTTCCAAGATAACGAAACCAAGCTTATTTATCTCCTCGAGGAGTTGCCCTTCATTCCCTAGGGAACTGTAAACGAGGAATACGGATCCGCCGGATTTGATGTGCGTCTTTGCGCCTTCCAGGAAGCGCAGCGATACCTCAATGCCTTCCTTCCCTCCGTCCCACCAAAGTTCTCCTTTCTCGCCCTCCTCTTTATTCAGGTACGGCGCGTTGAACGTTATAACATCATACTTTTCATTTGCCCTCGGGAACATGTCAGCAACAGAGAATAAGCATGATGCATGAAGCTTATCCTTGTTCCTTTCGTAATTCCGCCTAGCCAGGTCAACTGCATCTGGATTTATATCGGAAAGTCTCACACGCCTGACGTGCTTGTCCATTGCCATTGCCAGCCCAAGTATTCCCGTTCCTGTGCCCATGTCGATAGCTTCAAGGCCGCGCCTTTTCTCGCTTGCGAGGTACCCGCTGACCAGCCTTGCTGCCAGCATGGAGTCCTCTGCAGGCATGTAGACCCGGCTGCCAGTCTCTATGCTTAAGCTATTGTACTCTAGCAATGGACCACAATAGCATTGCAGAATCAAAGTATAAAAGGGAAACAGCAGCCGGCACTTGCAAGAGCGTGTCACAGCCAAGGCAAGGCAACCAATATAATGTTTGCATGCAATAGGTAATGGTGGTCTGATGCTCTTCGAGGATGCGGCATCGTATTATGAGAAACTAGAATCCGTTACTTCCAGGATATCAATGATAGACATACTTGCTGAAATGTTCGGCAAGGCAGAGAAGGAGGAGATGAGACCGCTCATCTACATGACGCAGGGATTGCTCGGCCCTCCGTTCGAGGGCATACAGATCGGAATAGCAGAGAAGTTCGCACAACAGGCAATAGCATCAGCAACAGGGTTCACCAAGGAAGAAGTAGTGGCGGATGCGAAGAGGACGGGAGACCTCGGGAATACTGCAGAGGGCCTTGCCAGGAAGACGAAGCTCAAGAGAATGAGTTCAAGGAAGCAGAGCGTGCGCGACGTATTCGCGATGATGTTGAAGACAGCCTCAACATCGGGTTCAGGAAGCCAGGAGGCCAAGATCCGCAATATTGCCGCGCTCCTTGCATCTGCCAGCCCCTTGGAAGCCAGATACATAATCAGGCTTGCGCTCGGGAAGGTGCGCCTGGGCGCCGGAGACGCCACGATACTCGAGGCTCTCTCAAAAATGGCAACAGGAGAAAGGAGATCCAAGGCACTGCTCGAGAACGCATACAACATATGCGGCGATCTTGGGAAGGTCGGCGAAGTGCTTGCTGAGTCGGGAATGAAGGGCATAGAGAAAGTCAAGGTCTCAGTCTTCAATCCCATCCGGCCCGCGCTGGCCGAGCGACTCCCAACATCCGAGGAGATACTCGAAAAGATGCACGGCAAGTGCGCCGTCGAATCAAAATACGACGGACTGAGGGCGCAGGTGCACCTGGACAAGGGCAAGAAGAGAGTCGAGATATTCTCACGGAACCTTGAGAAGCTCACGCCCATGCTTCCTGAAATAGCCGAAGCAGCCCTGTCCGAAGTCAAGGCAGAGCGGGCGATAATAGAGGGCGAGGCTATAGCATACAACGAAGAGACTGGAGAGTTCAGGCCATTCCAGGAGACCATACAGAGGAAAAGGAAGCATGGGATAGAGGAGTTCAGCGAGACCATGCCCCTTCACCTATTCGCCTTCGACCTGATGTATCTAGACGGAGAAGACTACCTTGAGAAACCCTACCACGAGAGAAGAGCGAAGCTCGAATATGTTATAAAGGGAAGCAAGACAATCATCCCTTCCGGAAGGATAATAGCGGAGAATCCGAAAGAGCTCGAGAAATACTTCGAGGAGCAGATATCCGAAGGATTGGAAGGGATAGTGGCCAAGGATCTCAACGCGCCGTATGTTGCCGGAGCAAGGAAGTTCGGCTGGATAAAGCTGAAAAGGAGCTACAAGGGCGAACTATCCGATACCGTTGATTTAGTTATAGTTGGATACTACCTGGGCAGAGGCTCCCGCGCCGAGTTCCAATTCGGCGGACTGCTGGCCGCAGTATATAACGAGAAGAGGGACATGTTCGAGACTATAACCAGGATTGGCACCGGGTTCTCCGAGGAGCAGATGAAGTCCTTCAAGAGGATGCTTGACAAGATAAAGAGGCCAGGCAAGCCCGCGCGCGTCGACGCGGTTGTTGTCCCGGACTTCTGGGTCGAACCCACTTACGTGGTTACTGTCAGGGCAGACGAGATTACAAAGTCGCCTATGCATACCTGCGGAAAAGAGGGAGAGACTGGATATGCGCTGAGGTTCCCAAGGATAGTTAGCGATGGCGTAAGAGAGGACAAGGGCCCCGAAGATGCTACATCAACAAAAGAGATAATAGAAATGTATGGCATGCAGAAAAGGGTAAAGGTAGAGGACAAGTGATCACATGGCAATTGTGATAAGCAAGATAGTAGCAACATCTGCTGGCAAGATGATGGCCATAGCCGGCGCCATAGTAGGGCTCCTTTACGGTTTGGCGTTGGCTGCCTTTTCATTTATTTTCCAGGGTCTTCTGGGTTCTATAGGAAATTTATCCTCGATATCCTCCGGGGCCGTATCACCCGCATCGCCATTTGCTGTGCCGGCATCGATACCCGGGTCGCTTGGATCGCTCGGTTCATTCTCCAATCTTCCAATATTCGGCTCAAGCCCAATCTTCGGCCTCTTAGGTATAGCTGCAATAGTGGCATTGCCGATACTCTTCGCAATATTGGGGTTCCTAGCCGGAGTGTTTGGCGCGCTTGCATACAATTTCCTCGCTCCCAAGGTTGGCGGGATAGAGGTTGAGCTTACCGATAAAGGCGCAGCACAGAAAGAGCCTAAGTGACCGCGCCCTCTGCCCTTAGCATCCTGATCTTACCTGCGCGGCCTCCTTTTCCAGAGTAATTCCCAATGCCATCACCACGGACTACCCTATGGCAGGGTATCATTGGCGCCAGGGGATTATTCCTGACGGCTGTACCGACGGCCCTGTACGCATTCGGCTTTCCTGCCAGGGCAGCCACCTGCTTGTATGTTAGAGTTTTTCCCTTGGGAATCTTCGCAACAACTCTAAGCACGCGCTTCTGAAACGGGGTCAATGGATATGAGTCAAGGCGCCTGGCCAATTCTTCAGTTCTCATGATATGCCATTGGAATCAAAGCCATAAATATCATTCCACACTCATGCGCGAAAGCACCATCATCATAGACTCGTACGAATAAGCACTGCCCAAGGCCTTCTTGTAAATGTCCATGAAGCCGCCCAGGCCGAGCAATCCCCCGAATTCGCCTTCGCCCGGGCGTCGTCCCTCTCTCTCCGCAAACGCTGCTACCCTCCTCTTGGCTTCCTTTATGCCAGCGTTGCTGTTCCATCTCCATTCTGTTGGCGGTCTCATTGCAAGTCCGAATGCTGCGATCACCAGTTCGTCGAATTGCCTATGTGGTGCTCCTTGCGCCATATAGTTCCTGAAAAGCCTCTCCGCCGAGGAAACTATCTGTCTTGCCTGGTTCTGGTCCGCGCTGGCGATCGGCGCGGCCTTACGTGACGCTAAGCCCTGCCCCTGTCCTCGTATCTCTTCGCATCGCTTTATGATAGCGATCCTGTTCTTGCCAAATACGTCGCTGCGCCTGAGCTGACGTTGCAGTGCGGCAAGCTCTGCAATCTCCTGCCCGCTAAGCGCAGACCTCGCCCTGATTCCTGATCTTGCCTTCATCTTACCACTAACCTATACCAAGGTTTTTCGTCATATAAATAGTTTTTCTACTGTTATTCTGCGACATACGGCCGACATGCCTGCATAGTTACAAAATACATTAAGAAGCAATTACCGTTTAGTTATCTGGCAATCTAACCAATCTGGAAAATCTCTGAAAAACCTAGCAATTTAGCACATTCCGCTAACAGCAGATTTACAAAAGCTATTTAAACCTATTGATTGTAATTGCATTACCGGGCGATCGGTATGGTAGACTTTACAAACGAGTTGTTAGGTGGAAAAAGTGAGGATGCTTCTGCGGGCACTCCGCAGATAAAGATAGTGACAATCGGATGCGGCGGCGGTGGCAACAACACCGTTAACAGGCTTCTCAAGGTCGGAGTCAAGGGCACTGACCTGGTTGCAATCAATACCGATGTACAGCATTTCAAGATAATCGACGACAGGATAAAGAAGATACTTATCGGAAAGAGCATAACCCGCGGACTCGGCGCCGGAGGCGCTCCTGACATAGGAGCAAAGGCTGCTGAAGTGGACAGGCAGGTGCTTGAAGAAGTGCTCTATGGCGCGCAACTTGTCTTCCTATGCGCAGGCATGGGAGGAGGAACAGGTACTGGATCGATGCCAGTTGTTGCCCAGATAGCAAAAGAGCAGGGTGCAATAGTTGTCGCTATGGTAACATACCCGTTCGACTTAGAAAGGGTTAGGAAGCTCAAGGCCGAGGAGGGAATATCAAAGCTCAGGAAATACGCTGACAGCGTAATAATACTCGACAACAACAGGCTTGTAAAGCTTGTGCCTAACCTGCCTATGAACGAGGCGTTCGCTGTGGCTGACGACATATTGGCAAAGGCAATAGGCGGACTCGTCTGGACAATCACGCAGCCGAGCCTGATAAACATAGACTTCGCTGACGTACGTTCAATAATGGGAAGCGGCGACGTGGGATTCATCTCTGTCGGAACCGGAAAGGGCAACGACAAGGTGATGTCTGCGGCTGAGGCAGTGCTCAAGAACAAGCTGCTCGATGTAGACTTCGAGAATGCGAAAGGCGCGCTGATACACATATCCGGTGCATCAGACCTTACGTTGGGAGATGCCATAAAGGCTGGTGAAGTTATAACAGAGCGCATGGATCCGAAGGCTAACATCAAGTGGGGAGCAAGAATAATCCCGGGATACGAGGGCCAACTTGAGATAGTGGCTATAGTCACTGGCGTGAAGGGCTCAAGCATCATAGGGAAGTTTGAGGAGCAGAAGGAGCCCACATACAGCGGCCTAGAGACCATTTGATCTCGCAAGACAAGTTCATGAGATGATTAGGCAGGCATCTTGCCTGCCGTTTTTCATATTTGGTGACCAGGATGGGAGAAAATCAATTCGACTATGATGCCTTCACACCCAGAATAGCGGTAGTTGGTGTCGGTGGACAGGGAAGTAACTTAGTGAACAGGCTCTTTTCGCACAATATAAAGAGCGCGGATACCGTGGCAGTGAATACCGATATAGGTCACTTGAACATGATTAAGGCGCACAAGAAGATACTCATAGGCAAGGAGATAACCAACGGCCTTGGCGCCGGAGGATTTCCAGAAGTTGCAGCAAAGTGCGCTGACATGTCACGCGGGGAGATTGAGGCAGCCCTTCAGGGTTACAACCTGGTCTTCGTTGCCGCAGGCATGGGTGGGGGAACAGGAACAGGGGCAGCACCTACGGTGGCCAATGTTGCAAGGGAGCTTGGCGCAACGGTCATAGCAACAGTAACCTATCCATTCTCACTTGAAAGGTCCAGGAAGCTCAAGGCCGACTGGGGGCTTGAGCAACTCCAGAAGCAGGCTGACTGCACGATAGTGATAGAGAACGACAAGCTCCTCTCATACGTGCCCAACCTGCCTATCGAGAGGGCGTTCGAGCTGGTTGACAACATAACCGGCAACGCAGTTAAGGGAATATCCGATACAATAACTCTGCCAAGCCTGATCAATCTGGACTTTGCAGATCTTAGGAATGTGGTCAAGGACACGGGTACTGCAGTTATAAGCCTTGGATCCGGCAGCGGTGCGGATAGGGTGCAGCAGGCAATAAGGTCTACAAGGACACACCCTCTCCTCAATGTTGACTATGAAGGGGCCAAGGGTGGCCTGATCCATGTTGTGGGTGGAAGCAACCTGAGCATAAGCGATGCAACAAGGATCGGGGAAGGCGTTACAGATGCCCTTGCTCCTGATGCAAATGTGATTTTCGGAGCGCGCATGCTTCCGGAACTTGCAGACCAGGTTCGCGTCATGTCCATAATCACCGGAGTAAAGGCCAAATTCGGCAGCCCAAAGGAGTACAAGGAGCACGCTGCTGCAATGGCTATGGAAGGAGTCGACAGGCTCTACTGAGATCCTGGAAAAATATGCACGCGGTTAGCCTGGCTTCCACGATTGTCGCGCGAGAAGAATGTATGGGTTCTCTCTGAGAACAAGATAACGTAAGTCTGGGAGTATATTTAATAATGATTCCTATTCATATAATCTTGAGCATTCTGCTCAAAAGATGGTATGGTTAGATGCCGGAAGACATAATGTACTCATCGATGAAAGACATCAAGCCAGGCAAGTACCTCCTCATAGACGGTATACCCTGCAAGGTTGTTGAGCTTGACTTCTCGTCGCCTGGAAAACACGGAGCTGCTAAGGTAAGAATCACCGCAGTCGGTGTGTTCGACAACCAGAAGAGGACCATGCTTGCCACGAGTCATGCAGATGTCGAGGTGCCAATAATTACCAAGAAGAAAGCCCAGATAGTCTCTCTGACCGATACTACTGTGCAGTTGATGGATCTGGAGAACTACGATACGTTTGAAGTTACGATACCTGAAGACCTCAAGGGGTCGCTCAAGGCCGGCGCGGAAGTGGAAATACTCGAGAGCATGGGCAAGCGGGCGATCTCAAGAGTTGTAGGAGGTGCATAAGTATATGGAATTGACTATAAATGATGACCATGAAGACAAGCTCTTCGAGAGGAGGGAGATCTCCGCTCATGCAGTGTATGAAGGCAAGACGCCTACAAAGGCGGAGATAGCCGAGGGCATCTGCAAGAAACTCAACCTGAGCCCGGACACGTTCCAGATAGTGCGCGTAGACCAGAATTATGGCGTAAGGACGAGCGAAGTAAAGGCATATTCATACAAAAGCAAGGAGGCTATGCAGAGGTTTGCCAAGAAGGAGAAGGAAAAGAAGGCGAAGCCCGGGGCAGCTCCTGCAGCCGCACCGGCAAAGTCCTGATACAAGTGATGATCCATGGCAGAAAAATCACAGGAAAAACCTAAAAAGAAGCCAAAGGCATATAAGCCCGCGTCAAAGTTCTGCGTCAAGTGCGGAGCCAGGATGGCAGACCACAAGGACAGGCTAGCATGCGGGAAGTGCGGCTATACCGAATGGAAGCCCAGCAAGTAATTGGTGAAATCATTGGCCAAGAGGACTGCGAGGAAAACTAAAACCGATTATTTCGGAAAGTTCATTGGCATAATTGTCTTTCTGGCCATATTCCTTGTACTTAACGTAATATTCACGGTTCCGGCGCTCTATTTCTACTACTCCGGATATATGAGCTATAATTCGCTCATGTTTGTATCCGACGCAACTCTCTCAATGTCTTTTTCCTTATCTGTCCTCTGCTATTTCGTATTCTACAAGAAGCAGAGCCTTGGCTCCATTGCAGCAAGCGTGGGGCTTAAGGGAAAAGGAGTCTTCGGGATAAACAGGATACTCATCGGGGTACTCCTTTTCATAGCGATCTTCGTGCTTGAGTTGATTGTTGGTATAATAAGCGTAGTTACTAACACGCCGATAAACAGCAATGTCAATGTGCTTTTCGCATCGGCCCCGGTATGGTTCTACGTCTTTACCTCGCTCATAGCCCCTATAAACGAGGAGATACTCTTCAGGGGTTTTCTCGTGCCCAGGATAGGCATAATACTGAGCGCACTGATCTTCGCAGCGGGACACGTGACCTATAACTCGTCATTTGGCATAGAGGTCATAGCCGCACTCATTTTCGGAGTGCTAGCTGGTTATGTCTACAAGAGGACCAATTCCCTATATCCATCGATCATAGCGCACATACTTGTCAATACATTAACCATACTCCTTACCTTCATGGTGCTGGCGTGAACATAAAGGTCATAGCGGTAAGCCCCAAGTACCAGATAAACCTGGGATACATGGCGCGGGTATCAAAGAACTTCGGCATAAGGAGGCTCTCTTTCGTGAAGCCCAGGGCCAAGCTCTCCGGAACAAAGTCGATCATGTATGCCAAGCATGCCCGGGAGCTGCTTGCTCACGCGCGGGTCTATGAGACTTTCGACGAGTCTATAAGGGACTGCGACCTTGTCATTGGAACAACAGGCATATGGGAGAAAGCCCGCTCCGACTTCAACAAGGTCTATATGCTTGAAGAAGCGATAAAAAGAGTGCAAGGCAGGAAGATCAGGAAGGATGGGGTCATAGGTCTTGCCATAGGCAGGGACGATACAGGACTCACGGTAGAAGAGCTGGGCAAGTGCGATATTGTGGCGTATATAGGCACGAACCCCGCATATCCTGTGCTGAACATATCCCACGCGCTTGCAATAATGCTTTATGTCCTGACCAGCAGGAGCTTTTCAAGGCCAAGGCCAGGGATGAGCCAACAGATACCGGATAGAAAGGAACTAGAGCACCTCTATTCGCTCTTTGAACTTACGCTGAAAGGAAAAAATATAAGGAATAGAAAGGCTGTCATGAGCGTGTTCAAAAGAACCATATCCAAAGCACAGCCTAGCAGGCAGGAGGTCCATGCGCTCATAACAGCTCTGAAATGACTACTTGCCGTCCTTCTTCCTCTTCACTATCTTTACCTTTGCAGGTGTAACAAGTATCCTGTTTGCATCAAGCTGGCCTATATCGCCGTTTATCTTGTCGACATATCTCTTCAGCTCTGATATTATGTTGCCCTTTGTCGTAGGCCTCTTGTTAAGCTCAGTCAGGTCAAGGAGCAGGATATTCTTCTTCCCCAGCTCCTCTTCTATGGGCTTCACATCGTCCTCGCTTACCAGAGAAACAGGCTTAACGTACATGTCTGCAGGTTCATGCAGCAAGTCGACGTCGTCCATCTCTACCGAATTCATATAGTCCTCTACGTTTATCTCCTTCGCAGAACCAAATGTCTGCCCAAGCTTGTCGAAAACTCCCATTCTTATCACCAATCGCCTGCGATTACTACGACAATTGCTTTTATAATTCTTTCTCTCCGAGGGTGATAGGGGAATTACCGAGGTAAATACCTGGCCATATGCCTATAACGTCGGAAAACGCGTGCACTGCTATATCGGACAGTCTGCACCTGCCCAGCTCAGAGTAACGCTCCCCCCGTTTCCCCCACTGTACTCTGCACCTCCTGCACCATTGCCGCTACCTGTACCTCATAGCGCGTAAGAAGCATCTCCATTGGCGCCATTCCCGCCATTGCTACCTCCGGAACCACCGTTTCCTGAGACACAGGGCCCTTATGTTCCGGCATTCCCACTGCAGTCATACGTTGTATAAGTTACTGTTGTCGGGTAAAAGTGCCTATGCTGCCTGGACAGATAACATCTCATGTATTTGAGCCAAATCCCGTTCCCATACCTGCATTGGTGACAACCTGCGCGCTGAAGGTGGCTATTCTTACTACTAAATCTGATTGTGACTCGGTATCATACACCATCCATAAGTATCCTCTATATGCCTTGCCTATGGGGCCTGCAGCTCCGGGGCATTGGAATACGAACTTGGATGTGCCTGTATCCTGCAATATCGCTCCGGAGATCGAGACAAACGTCGACGGAGGCGTGGTGCTATTAGTACATGCAATCCCTGTAACTGTGATTGGGTATCCTCCAGTCTGCCCTAAGGTTACTATGGCATAGCCTGTGGAATTTATGGTGAGGCCCGTACACAAATACCCTGTCGAGGATATGCATGTTGACTGAACTGTTGCTACGCCGTTGAAGAAGTCGAGGTAGAAGAGCACACCCATAGCTATGGTTATTATCAGCAGGGCCCAGCCATAGGTCATCAGGTATTCCATAGCTGACTGGGCTTTTCGTATGCTCTCGACTGGCTCCATGGGCCTCTATTAACTACCAAGCGCAAGGAATAAGAAACCATATACTTGCCTACAAGGTCTTTACCTGTTCGAGTATCCTGAGCGAGAGTTCCTTGCCAAAGAGCCTTTCCACTATTGCAGGCGAATCCTCCTTCCTGAGGTCTGAAACGCCCCTTATGCCGTTGCTGTAGAGCAGCCTTGCCCTCACGCGTCCTACCTGCTGCAGGCGCACAAGGTCTGTAAGTTCCTTCTTTATCCCGTACTTCATCCTTATCCTAAGCTCGAGCAACGGCCGCGTGTTCACCCTGGCAAGTTTGCCCAGCTCTGCAGCCGCATAAAGCAGCCAGTCCGCATTTGTTATCTTTGCAAATATGGCTCCCGGAGTTGTCGAGTATGCCTTGGTAAGGTCCTGCTCTGTTATCTCGTTTACCCACATGTGGAGCATAAGCGCAGTGCTCAGCGGCTTTATCGGGTCATAGAACACGAGCTCCTCGGAATCATAGTTGACGGAAGTGTTGTTCAGCATGTACTGGTAGTGCATGAATGCCTCCGCAGCATCGTCAGTGGGCTTCATGTACGGCCTCATCTCCACAGTATTTGTTATCATGAAAAGGTTGGCTATGTCATCGCGCTCCTTCATGAGCGAGTCGAGTATCCATCTTGCCGAGAGCGGATCTATGTAAAGTTCGCTGACTCGTTCCCCTATCCTTGTAGTGCTATACACACTACCCTTCCTCTCAACGAACCCCCAGTTCGCAAGCTCTGTTAGCACCTCCCTAGTTATCGACCTCAACTCCGACATGCTGGAATACTGGTATCCGTAAAGTGTCTCGCTGAGGAATCCCAATATGGAATCCTCGTTAGTGAGGAACTTGGTGGCAACGAATGCCAATATATGCGTCCTCAATATGGGCAGCACCCCGAGTTTCGAGACCACGGGCTCGAGCTGCGCCGAAATGTACCTGTTATAGAGATCCTCTATCTCATTCCTTGATTTAGCGATGAGGAGCGCCCTGCCATACTTGTCGTACTTGGGCCTGCCGGCACGCCCGAAGAGCTGCGTCACCTCGTTTACGCTTATCCTCTCGGATCCTTCACCCTCGCTGTATCTTGTGGTATCCCTGACCACTACTGTGTGGGCCGGAAGGTTCACCCCGAGGCCCAGCGTTGTCGTGGAGCATATGGCCTTCAGCATGCCTGCCCTGAAAGCGTCTTCTATAAGCCTGCGTTGTTCATTCACCAACCCGCTGTGGTGGAAGGCAGTGCCTTTCTCAATGTCCCTGGCTAGCTTCTCGCACTGTGCTGTCGGCCTGTCCAGCGAATGGAGGATCCGGTTTGCCAATTCCTTCAACTCCGCCTTCTCGCTCTCCTTCAGGTATCGTGGTACAACGTCGCCAAGCTTCTCCGCTCCCGACTCGGTGTTCCTCTTGGTGCTGTAGAAAAGGAGTATCTGTTTCCCTTTCTCCAGCGTATCCTGCGTTATCCTCATCTCCGGGATCCTGTGCGTGCCTTCCAATTCCTCCTCTTTCTCGCTGTAATATACACGAGAATTAAACTCGATGCCTTTCTCAAGGAGAACGGGCCTGTAATCGCTTTCTATGAGCCCTGCCTTAAGCCAGTCTGCTATCTCGTTGGCATTGCCCACTGTGGCGCTCAGCGCGATGAATTGGGCATTCTTGCATATCCTCCTGAGCCTGGAGACTAGGACTTCGAGCGTGGGCCCCCTTCCCGGATCGTCCAGCATGTGCACCTCGTCAATAACTATGCAGCCTATGCTTCCAAGCCAGTCGGCCCCGTGCCTGATCAGGCTGTCCAGCTTCTCCGTAGACGCGAGTATGATGTCGTATTCGGCAAGCCAGTGGTCCAGCGAGTCCAGGTCTCCTATCGACATTGCTATCCTCAGGTGCGGATACTGCTTCTTGAAGTCGGAATATTTCTCGCTCACCAGCGCGCGCATAGGTGCTATGTACACTGCTTTCCTATGATCCTTCACAACTGCCTTTATGATGCCCATCTCAGCTATGAGTGTCTTGCCGCTTGCTGTAGGCGCAGCTATTACGATGTTCTTTCCCTCCAGCAGGCCGCTCTCCACTGCGAGCTCCTGCGGTGGCGTGAGCCTCTCTATGCCCTGCCTCAGCGCCGCTTCTATAAAATCTGCAGGGACCCTGTCCCTTAACTCTTCTATCTTCATTTCCTCAGAAATAGATTGCCATAGCAGTCTTTTATCACTTGCCTTGCATAGTACCTTCAAATCACTGCGCGGCTCTGGTCCTGCCCGTTGGCATGCACTCTGCGGGCAGCATAGGTGCAAGAAAAAGAACAGACAGATAATCAGGACATGTCGATTGTGTCTTCCTGGTATCCGAGCTGGAGCAGGGCCTTCTTAGCTGCGTCTTTGTGGTCTCCCTGCAACTCTATCATGCCGTTCTTGTATGTGCCGCCGCAGGCCAGTATCCTCTTCAGCTCCTTTGCTGTCCTCTCCATCTCCTCCCCAGACAGGCCGGAAACAACAGTCATGTATTTCCTGAACTTCTTTCTCTCCTTGTATATCTTGATTCTCCTATTGGTCTCCCTGTCAAGGACTTCGCATACGCAGATTTCCTTGGGCAGACCGCACTTCGGGCACATCTCTGGCATTAGGATGCGACACCTCTCTCCCTAAGCAAGGTCTGGATCTGGGCTATTGTCCTCCTCACTTCCCTTATCTTTGCCCCTTTCTTGCTTGCTACTCCTGTGGAAGCGATCTTTCTCCTTTCTATTCCGCTCTCAAGCCTAAGCTCGCCTAGCCTGACCTGAAGCGCCTCAGTAGATAGTCCTCTCAATTCCTTTATCTTCATAATATACACTTATTTCTCTTTCCTCATATATAAACTCTAACGTAGTTACCTTGGCATCCGCGTGTCCCTTTCGTTTCCTACAGCCATGATGCTCTTCGGCAGCTCCAGTTTCTTGGTCTTCATGTGCGGGAAGACCGTGCCAGGCTGGACTATCCTGACCTGCAAGCCTATGGCACCATACTTCGGATACGACGTTACCTTTGCCTCATCAACGAGTTTTGTCACATTGCCTGCCTTCGGCAGGTATCCAAGCCTGACTTTCATCTGCTTTGCACGCGCGCCTTTTGCGGCCAGCTTTCCCGTGGCTACTATTTCGGCCCCTAGGGCGCCATTGTTCATTATCTCCTTTATCATCGAGTGCAGCAATCTCCTTGCATTCATTCCCCTCTCCAGAGAGTTCGCTATGTAACGAGCTACGAGCCTCGGCTCAAGCCTCTGGTTCTTGACCTCTGCAACGCTTATCTGGGGATTGTCTACCTTGAAACGCTTCTTCATGCTCTCGGTTATAGCATCAATTGTCTCGCCGCCCCTGCCTATGACTCTCCCTGGGTTAGTTACGTATGTAGTTATCCTTGTTATTACTGGTGTCTTCTGTATCTCTACCCTGGAGAATCCCGCCCTCATAAGCTCCTTCTCCAGATACTTGGAGATCCTGTATTTGATCATCAAGTCCTCTACGAATTTTCTCTCAACTACCATAGTATCATTCCGTTACCTTTGCCTTTTCCTTCTCGGCTGGCTTTTCCTGCTTCTTGGGCTTCACAGCCTTCGGTTCCTTCTTTCCCGCAGCACTTGCCCTCCTCTCTCTCCGCTTTATAAAGTATCTCATATTTTCAGTGACTCCTTTCTCATCTCCATTGCCAAGAGCTATCTCCAACTTCGCATACTCTATGTCGCTGTGGTTTATCGCTCCCCTGCCGTACATTCCGCGCCCCCAGCTTATACTCCCTTTTGATGGATATCTCCTCTCGATCCTTGTCTTATTCGCAGAGGAATGGACTATTAGCATCTCTTCCCCGTCAAGCCCCTTGTTCTTCGCGTTGCCTATGGCATTGAGTATCGCAAGCCTCACTTCCTTTGCCGCTTTTACCGGATATCTGCCTTTCCTTCCGCCGAGCTCATGCCTTGCGCCCATGTGTTTTGAATATCTCTTGTAAAGTACAGGCATTTCCATTGTTATTATGCCATCCAGCGTGTCCAGTGCCCTTCCCGCCCTCTGGTACCTAATGGCATCGCATACAGCAACAAGGTCCTTGAAGCTCACGTTCATGTCGTAGCGCTGCGCGAATACTAAGCCTTCCCTGTCTTGGTTGAACGAGTACTTCATCATTTCACCGCTAGGAACTTGCTGCCACGCGTTGCCCTGATACCAGGAGCAGAATGCTGCACGTGTTTTGTGGAAAACGAATATTCTCCGAGCCTGTGTCCGAGCATCTCTGGTCTTATCTCCATCTCCTTGTATTCCTTTCCGTTGTGCACTGCAAGGCGCATGCCTATCCATGATGGCAATATGACTGCTTCCCTGACTCTTGTCCTTATCGGGCCTGTGCTTCCGCTCTTCCTTGCATCATCGACTTCCGCCACCAATGCCTTGTACTGCATGCCCATGCGCTTGACCGCGCGCCTCTGCCTTGAATTTATCAGCGGCAGATATTGCTCAAGCTTCATCTCCTTGAACTCTTCCGGATTCTTTCCTCTAAAAGTGAATATTCGTGCCATGTTATCCTCTCTTCCTTCTTCCTACTCTGCTAGCAGCAATATGCCCGACCTTGGCACCCGGCGGAGCGTGGCGCGAGACCATCGAGGAGAAGCCCTTGTGGTGCTGCTTGCCTCCGAATGGATGGTCTACTGGATTTGACTTGACCCCGCGGTGTCCCGGCCAATAGCCATTGACCGCATGCATCATATAATGGTGCTTTCCCGCCTTGAGTATTGGCTGGGCCTCCTTTCCGCCTCCAGCGACGGCTCCTATCTCTGCCCTGCACGCTGCACTTATGTAAAGCGTGCGCTTTGAGGGAAGCATTACATTTACCTTGTCGCCATCGTGGGCAAGGACCGTGGCATAGCTTCCTGATGCCCTTGCCATCTTGCCCCCGTCTCCCGGGACCACTTCTATATTGTAAATCAGCATCCCATCGGGTATGCTGCCTAATTGCAGTATGCTTCCAAGCGAGACATCTGCTGCTTTGCCTTCCTGTATCCTGTCCCCTATCCTGATCCCTTCAGGTGCAAGCAGTATGTTTTCCCGTAGGTCATCGTATTTCACCTTCATGAGCGGGGCAGAATGTCCCGGGTCGTCTATGAACTCTATGACCTCGCCTACCTGCTTCCCCTCCTCAACGGGCCTGCCGAAAGCAACATCTGCCTTGAATGTGTTCGGCGGCGTAGTGAATGAGTGGCTTCCCTTTCCCCTTCGTTGCACTCTAATTGGTTTTCCCATTAATATCAACTCATACCAGCTTCAGTCTTCTCGCGATGTCGCTTGCCTTAGACTCCTTGCCTATCCTTATGTAAGCCTTCTTTATGTTCTTTATGCTTATTGAAGTGTTTATCCTTGCAACCTTGACTCCGAAAGTCTTCTCGAATTCCTCCTTTATCTGCTTCTTGTTGGATCTCATATCCACTACATAAACTATGGTGTTATCCCTATCCACAGAGCCAAGAACCTTTTCCGTTGCTATCGGGTACAAGAGCGCATTCATGGAAATCAAGCCTTTATCCCTATCTTCTCATCCTTGAGCGTTTTCTCTATCGACTTCACTGCGCTCTCGCTCCAGATCGTGACCCTGGGGTTTGATCCCGGTGCAAGCTTCTCTACAGTAAGTGACGATACGCTGCATACGTCCAGGCCGGGTATGTTCCTTCCTGCTCTTTCTATCTTCCCTGCGTTTGCAGCTATTATGAGTACGTTCTTCCTGAACTTCCTCTGCTTCGATGATCTTCTTATCCCCTTTCTCCTGGATGGCGAGTGCGACCTTTCCAGTTCCTCGTCAAGTCCCAGGGCATCTAGGGTCCTGATCAGGTCCTTGGTCATTGCGACTTTCTCTATCGCGTCTTCTATCACTATAGGCAATGAGCCCTTGAACGAATGGTTGAGCTTTACTACCTCGGTATTTGCGCATCCGGCTATTGCAGATTCCAGCGCCCTTATGTATTCCTTCCTGTTTATATTCTCCACGATCTTCCTCTCGAGCTTGTGCGGGTGTGCCCTCCTTCCCTTTGTGGCAGAAGGTATCCTCCTTACATCTCCCTGTGCGCCGCCTCCGAGAGCCTGCCTTGGCCTTATTGCCTGCCCCATGTGTCTGCCTCTTCTCCAGTTGGCGCTGTACTTTCCTACGTATACTGCAGTGGTGTCAATACCTGCCATCACTGAATGTGCCTGCGGCTGGTACGAAAGGCTCTGCTCTGCAAGCAGTGCCCTCCTGAGCAGGTCTGCCCGGTATTCTCCTGAGAATACCACAGGCAGCGAAACGCTCCTCGTGCCCTTCCCATCAAGCTGATATAATGTTACATCCATGATTATGCGCCCTGTTTAGATGCCACCGAGACATAGTTTACCTGAGGCACCTTGACCTTCTCCTTGTTCCTAAGTGCCTTACGTATCCTGAGCATGCGCTTCGCCGGCCCAGGTATTGAACCATCGACTACGATAAAGTCGTTCTTTATAACGCCGAAATTTGGGAATCCGCCGCTCACGTTTATTGTGGCTGCATCCGCAGCTGTGCCAACCTTGACTATCCTCTTGTTTATCTCTGTCCTATAATTGTAACCCATGTGCCCTGCGTGAGGGACTGTATAAAGAACCTTTGCCGGGTGCCATGCTCCAAGTACTCCAACATGGCGCACCTTTCCTGTGGCCTTCCTGTATTGCCGTGCCACTCCGAATCTCTTTATTACCCCGGACCATCCCTTCCCTTTTGTTATGGCCGTTATATCTATGTAATCCCCGACATTGAGCACATCGCCTATCTTTATCTCCTTGCCGATCCACTTCTCTATGAATCCGAACTTGTCTGCATTGTCCTTGCCACCAACAGGCGTCTCGAAGCGCATTATGCGTTTGTTGCCTGTGCCAAGGTTCCCATAATCGACGAACAGCAAGGCACGGATATCGTTAAACTCGCCGGCCTTGGCCTTGAGCGCCTGCAGGTCATTCCTTTTTATTGCGTTTATTCCGACGCGTTTTGCAAGGTTTGTGTCATAAGCCTCGGCGAACGGTTGGTTGT
This sequence comes from Microcaldota archaeon, assembly GCA_021810375.1. GTDB lineage: Archaea > Micrarchaeota > Micrarchaeia > Micrarchaeales > CABMGC01 > JAKAVK01. Next base: position 27,328 of record JAJZJB010000001.1, on the reverse strand, counting down.
AAAGATAATTAGTCCTGTATGCCCTAATGCCATAGAGGTAGACTCTGGGCATCTCTATTACTGTAACTGCCCTTACAATCTCGGTACCTTTTGCAGGAGACTCTGAGTCGTCAACCATGGCTATGTGCGTCATCCCTGCCTTGACGCCTACGAATCCGAGGAAGCCAGGCTCAGCTACTGAAGGCCAAGACCTCACTCTTGGCATCTGCCTCTTAGCTCTCCTGTGAGGCCAGAATTCCAGGGAGCCTTTTCTCATGGTTACCATATTGGTTACCTGACTGGGAGTTACCTTTGTGATAACAATTAGCTGCAGCTATTCTTCTCAGAATATATTTATAAGCCTTCCTTCCTGATGTGTTCATATCAGATTATGCGCGACAAATCTGCAGGAAAGGCATAAATAGCGTCGATTCAAGGAAAATTATACTTAAAGAGGGTGGGCTGTGAAGTGCCTGGAAGTCCTAGAATATTTATTATGGGTCCTGCAAAGAAGCAGGAACAGTTCGTGGAACTGCCAAGAATCACCAAGCCTACAGAAGTGCTTGAAGCCATAATGAAACGAACATATTCTAGCAGGAGCGAGTGCAGGTTTGAGGGTCAGATCATAAGGAACAATATAATGAAAAAGGAAGGTCCTTCTGGAGGCGATGTGCCGTACAGGACGTTGCCCGCAACATTCACCGGGGTCCATTCCCTTGTGCACAACCTCTCGTTTTACAGGTGCGACATACAGAATGGCGTCTTCGACAGGTCATACCTCTTCTTCACGGAATTCGGAGAGTGCGACTTAAAAGGCGCGTCGTTCTCCGGATCAGGAACATGCCTGATTAGCACAAGTTTTCGGGGATCAGACATGGCCGGAGCAAGCGTGAGATACGCCGATGCAGAGGGTGCAGACTTCAGCAACCTCAAGTCTGCAACTGGCCTGGATTTTCTCGGAACAAACATCGCCGGCGCCATGTTCTTCGGCACCGACCTTAGGGAGACTAAGAACCTGCCCCACGCGAAAAACCTGGATTTCGCGGATTTCAGGGGAGCCATGCTTACCGAGGCCCAGGAGCTTGCCATAAAGGATGCGGCAAGGGAAAGGATTGAGAACGCGATGCGCAAGGAGAGCAAGCACTAGCGTGCAACATGACTCATCTTATTCCTTTTAATTCTGCATCTACATTGCTGACTATCCTTAGCTGCTTGAGCGCACCATTCATCGATGCTAATAGGGCGCGTGTGTCTTCTGCAGTTACTTCTATTGTTATAGTACTCCTGTCCCCTGTTATCCTTACCTTGCTCCTCCCGTAATCGATTCTCTTGTCTATTACGCCAAGATACTCCCTCGCATTCTTTCCTACTTCTATCTTCAGCACTGCCTTGTGCATCCAGAATCAGACCCTGAGTATCCCGCGCTGGCTTGATCTTACACTAGGCCGGTTCCTCTTTGTGCCAAAGCCCTTCATGCGCATTCCTCTATGCTTCACTCCGGAGCTTGTCAATCCCCTGTAGACCCTGCCCTTGTTATGCAGCACCTGCGAATAATACGGGTCATTAGCTATTGCAGGGTGTGACCTGTCTATGAGTATGGCCTCGAAGAACTTGTACGAGCCATCCTGTCCTACAAAATATGAATTGAGCACTTCGCAGTTTGAGAACTTCCTTGCTGCTCTCTCTTCAGCCATTGACTGCAATGACTTCCTATACGCATAGAACCTGCCACTCTTCGAAGGCTTTCTGCCTCCGCGCATCTTTCTCCTTTTCCTGAGCCCCCTCTCGACCTTGACCCGGGCCATCACTACGCCCTCCTTTGCCTTGTAGCCGAGTTTTCTTGCGCGCGATATGTTGGTTGGACGTTCAATTCTGTTGACGGACGGCTCGTCCCTCCATTGCGTTATCCTCCTCTTCAGGAGCTCGCCTCTCTGCTTGTACTCATCCTGGAAAGTTCTGTCTATATGTTTATAGATTCCCATGCGTTCACCTGCCGTCATCTTCTTTAAAAGAAGAAGAATCTTTACTTCAACATACTATAGTTGCAATACCTTTTTAAATCTTTAACTTTCTCGTATACTATCATTACATGTCTCGGCATCAAAAAAGGTACAAATCTCCAAGATCTGGCAGTACAACTGCTCAGTCTGCAATGGAATATCTTGTAACGTATGGCTGGGCGCTGCTCATAATTGTCGCTGCTCTGGCAGTCATAGTCGTGCTGGGACTCACTTCCTCTACCGCTGCGCCCTCAACATGTATCATATCTACCGCGCTCTCATGCAAGGACATGGTCTTCGGAAGCAATACTGCAAGTTCATCAGTCGTAATAGTACTCTCAAACGCGCAGCAGTATCCTATCAACGGACCTAGCCTTATCATAAATGCTCAAAACAGTGGCAATGTAACTGGTACATGCACACCCTCATTTGTTCTGCCCGGTGGCTCGATTATCTGCACTGTAACCGTTCCGAGCACATACGGACAGGGAACAACAGTCTCATCAGATCTCTATGTAAAAGAAACGGTGTGCACTAAAGGTAAGTCACAGCAGACATGCCGCGGATCGCATGAGACAATATCTGGTTCAGCCGTAACTCACGTCCAACCTGTAATCTCCCCAACTCCATTCTCCATCTCATTATCTGCACAGAATACTACACAAATTGCAAGTGGGCAGGAAGACGTACTTACTGCAAGTGTATACCTGCTAGGCAATCCTTATCAGGGTGCTGGGATCAATTTCACCGAGAATCAATCATTTCCCGTCATCAGCCCGTCAAAGGAGGCCACGGACTCCAAAGGGACTGCAACCAGTTACATCTTGAGCTATACTCCAGGCAATGACATCGTCTACGCCAACTTCTCCGGCTATTCTGCAAATGTAGTAATTGATTTTGTTTCAAGTACCATGGTAACGTTCGAGGCAGTCAACACGATGGGCATAAATGGGAGCATCCTTACTGTGAACGGAAATGTGTATACAGTCAGCCAGCTCCCTATCTCTATACCTATATCATCTACTGCAAGGGACACGTACATCTTTGCAAATTCCCTTACGGCAACCAACGGCCTTACCATATCAAATCCTGTAGTGTCTGGATGCGAGGAAACAAGTCCATATGGCATAATTGCAGTGAACTACAACTGTACGGTTGTAGCAACGTACACCGCATCCCCTCCTGCTCCATACTGCGCAGCAGTAGGCAGCATCGGATATGATTATGTATCCGCATCCCCAGGCTGCAGCCTCTACTTCTGTGCAGGCGCAAATTGGAATTATCCGATGACATCATTCAGCTGGAACATCGATACATTGACAGCACTCAAATACGCATCTTCAGGCAGTCAGACATCACCCACATGCACCGCTGTCAATAACAGCGCTGTCAGCTACGGATCAATAGGATATCAAGGCCTCGGAGTCGTAGGCTTCAACGGAATAACCGCAGGTGGCTACAAGGTTATAAATTCCCCAACAACATTCAACGGAACAGGCAGCAGGTTTTCCTCTAGCTACAGTATCTCATCGACATCAAAGGTCCTTCTTCTTGTCTCATGCGGCAATTATCAATGCACATCAATCGCATTCCCATCCGGTTGCCAGACATTGCTCATGGAAAATCTGAATGCTGACAACTTTGGAACCGTTGCAATAGCATTATGTTATTCGCAGCCACCGGGCACGTACACCATATCGGGCTCCGCAGCAGCTCCTTACGTGGAAGTTTCAGTGGAAGCCGCACTCCTCAGCGGCAGCGGCAGCTCCATACCGACACTCACGTTCTCCAACGGCACCTCGATATTTCAGGGCACAACAGACAACGCAGTAGGGACCACTGCCGCAACCGGAGATACCGTGAAGATACTATCATGCACTGGCCTTTCCTGCACTCCTAACAACGTCATTGCAACAGGCACAACCACTGCGTCATTCAACCTCAACGTACTCGCCATCGGCAACTATGTCTTCGAGGCCGAAGATGCCAATGCACTCGCATATTCGAAGACATATGCAGTTACAGTAATGCCATCGATACAGTCGTCAACGCTATACTGCGACTCAGCAGGAAATATCGGCTCGAACACACTGACTGCTGCATCAGGTTGCAGCCTCTACTTCTGTGCAGGCGCAAACGATAACTATCCCATGACATCATATAGCTGGGGCAATGACGTAGTAACATCACCACCCCCATATGCTTCTTCAGGCAGCCAGACATCACCCACATGCACGGTCGACAACGCAGGCGGCCCAGAATGGCAAGCTCTTGGAATTATAGGCTTCAACGGAATAACCGCAGGAAGCTACAACGTTATAAATTCCCCATCAACATTCAACGGAGTAAGCAGTAGTTTCTCCTCAAGTTATGGGCTCACATCAACCTCAAACGTTCTTCTTCTTGTCTCATGCGGTGAAGGTCGTGGGGCTCCATGCACATCAATTACATTCCCAGCCGGCTGTCCGATGCTAGTCTCGGAAAATATAGGCACTTCATATAACGGAACCGTTGCAATAGCATTATGCTCATCGCAGCCACCGGGCACCTACACTATATCAGGCACCGCAGAATACTATCTTGCGGAAATATCAGTCGAAGCCGCACTCCTCAGCGGCAGCGGGGGCATACTTCCAACACTCAACTTTTCAGCTGGAAACTCTCTGCCTCAAGGTGCAACTGACAATGCAATCGGTGCAACAACCCTAACAGGGCACACCGTGGACATAAAAGACTGCTCCGGGACCACATGCACCCCTAACAACATCCTTGCAACAGGCACAACCACTGTGTCATACCCACTCAACGGACTTGCCACGGGCGATTACGTCATGGAATCCTGCGATACCAGCATCGGAATATGTTCCCTGCCAAGCGTGGTTACAGTCACTGCCGCATCTTGCACTTTCGGTGAGACCGGATACGGTTCTGTATCCGCATCCCCAGGCTGCAGCCTCTACTTCTGTGCAGGCGCAAACTATAACTATCCCATGACATCATACAGTTGGAGCAATGATGTAGTAACCTCTTCTAATTCTGCCTCCTCAGGTAGCCAGACATCACCTACATGCACGGCTAACAGCGGCGGATTAGGCTCTCAAGTTATAGGAATTATAGGTTTCAACGGAATAACCGCAGGAAGCTACAACGTTATAAATTACCCAACAACATTCAACAGAACGGGAGGCAACTCTGGAACAGGTACTAACTTCTCCTCAAGTTATGGGCTCACATCAACCTCAAACGTTCTTCTTCTTGTTGCATGCGGTTATACTCAATGCACATCAATCACATTCCCATCAGGTTGTGTTTCGAAAGTTTCAGAGAATGTAGGCAACACCAATAACGCTACAGTAGCAATCGCATACTGCCAGTCACAACCATCTGGCACCTACACTATATCAGGCACAACACCATCAGTGAATCCAAACGTATACTTCTCAGTCGAAGCCGCACTCCTCAGCGGCAGCGGGGGCATACCCCCAACACTCACCTTCTCCTCTGGAAATTCACTACCTCAAGGTGCTGCAGACGACAATGCAATCGGTGCAACAACCCTAACAGGGCACACGGTGGACATAAAAGACTGCTCCGGGACCACATGTACTCCTAACAATGTCGTTGCAACAGGCACAACCACTGTGTCATACCCACTCAACGGACTTGCCACGGGCGATTACGTGATGGAATCATGCGATACCAGCATCGGAACATGTTCCGTGCCAAGCGTGGTTACAGTCACTGCTGCATCTTGCACTTTCGGTGAGACAGGGTACGGTCTTGTATCCGCATCCCCAGGCTGCAGCCTCTACTTCTGTGCAGGTGCAAACTATAACTATCCCATGACATCATACAGCTGGAGCAATGACATAGTGACATCGCATGGGTATGCTTCTTCAGGCAGCCAGACATCACCCACATGCACAGCCACCAGCACCAAATCAGAATGGCAAGTCCTTGGTATTATGGGCTTCAACGGAATAACCGCAGGCAGCTACAATGTTATAAATTCCCCAACAACATTCAACGGAGTAAGAAGCTTCTCCTCAAGTTACACACTCCCGTCAACCTCGAACGTTCTTCTTCTTGCTGCATGCGGCTATTTCACATGCACATCAATCACATTCCCATCTGATTGTCAGACTCAGGTCTCCGAGGGTATGGGTACATCAGGCACAGCAACTGTTGCAATCGCATACTGCAAGTCACAACCATCTGGAACCTACACCATATCTGGTATCTCCCAGGCTGCTGATTCATACGTTTCGGTAGAGGCCGCATTGCTGCCTTCATCAGCCAGTCCATAATTTTGCGTACCTATGCTCTCTGATCAGCGATACTGAACCTTCACTGCAAATACGGTGTTCATCCTAATAGCAAACAAGGTCTACTATCGGTATTCACCATTCTTTATGGGGCATTACGATTCTAATGCGGTATTAGCATTTCTTCAGAGCTAAAACAAGAAGAATTCTTACAGCAACATAATATAGTTGCAATATCTCATTGATCTTTACTTTGTCTGAGGCATCTCGAGTAACTTTGCATATCCTTTCAGATAAAGATAAATACCTACATAGATCGGCACTTTTATGTTTCCGCCATAAGGTCCAAACCTCAGTCCGTTCATGTATATCTCGAAATTCGTATTTGCAGATATCTTCATCTCGCCTCTCCTGAAGGCTATCGCATCCTTCATCGGGTCAAACCTCTCCAGGTCAGATACACGGCCAACAACCTTTGCAATGAGCCCTGTCTCTCCGTGTATCGTGTTTGGTAGCCTTATCAGGTGTGATGTGTCATTGGTAACGTTCCTGTCTATCCTGTCGCTCTGCTTTATAGTGAGATTCTCGAGTATCCTTTTCCAGAAGTCTGCCTTGTTCTTTATGTATGCCATGTCCCAGTTTCCGCTGTTTATGCCAAGCTGTATCAGCGCTCGCTTCTTATATATCATGTTTGCCGTCTGCCTGTCTATCCCAAGCTCCATCATGGCGTCTGTTCCTTTATCCATTATTGCCAGGAAATGCCTTGCCATCTTGCCCGCCCAGCCTTTGTCTGAGGGCTTGGGACCGGTAAGCGATTTGCCTCTCATGCCTAGCGTGGGGAAGAATTCCTGCATCTCCACTCCTATGCCTGCTATATAATCTGTAATCTCCTTCCTTTCCGCGGAATTGAGCGAGTATGTAGCCTTGTCGCTGACATGCACGTGGTATCCCCTGTTTCCACTGAAGTTTATGCTAATCTCCCCGGAAGAGAAGCCAAAATCCGGAATTAGGAACTCGTCCACCAGCTTTATCGTCTCTGCCTTTACGGAGTCCAGGCAGTTCCTGCAGACCCATCCCCTCCCGTGCGTTTTCTGGCATGGTAAATTTATGTCAGTAGCATCAAGATCGAAGACGAGTTCCGCGCCCAACCACCCCTTTGCCTCCATCGGCCTGCCTGCCGGGAATCTGTAATACGACGAAGAATATGATACGTAGGGCGGCGACTCCCTGACGAGGTACCTCCTTAATTCTTCAGAATTTGGAAATGAGAGGTGCCTGAACGCAATCTTCCTCTCGAAGTTTCCCGCTCCGAACTCGCGCTGCTCCATCCTGTCCGGCCCGATCCTGTAGCTGCTCCTATAGTAGTCGGAGATGAGCTTCTTTACAAACGAGATGCCCTGTTCGTCGAGCATAAGACCAATAATGATAAGATGAAAAGAGATAATAACATGAATGTGGCTAAATTGAATTGCATTGTTCTTCATTTCACTGCGCCTCTCCGCGGCGTATAAACACGAGGACAACAGCAGGGATGGTATCATGATAAACGAGAACATATTCAGGTCATACGATGTACGCGGCATATACCCTACGGACATAGACGAGGCGCTTGCAGAGAACATGGGAAAGGCATACGGGACCTTCATCGGCAGGGGCAAGAAGATCCTCGTGGGCAGGGATATACGGACAAGCAGCCCAAGCCTTTCCGAGAGCCTGATAAAGGGGCTGTTGAGTACTGGAATCGAGGTGGTAGATGCAGGGGTGATACCTACCCCGCTTCTTTATTTCGCAATCTCCAGGTACAAGCTCGACGGCGGAATAACTGTGAGTGCAAGCCATAATCCCCCGGAATGGAACGGGTTCAAGATATGCAGGGAGGATGCCCACGTAATAGGTATGGGTTCTGGTCTCGAGACAATCAGGGATATTATTAAGGCAGGTAGATTTGAGAGCCTGCCTGGGGGCAAGATAGAGGACAGGAGCAAGGAAATAATGGCAGACTATACCGATTTCCTCTCTAAAAACATAAGCGACCTGAATGGGCTGACGATAGGCCTGGATCCAGGGAACGGGGCGTATTCCGGAATAGCTACTGGATTATTCCGTTCAAAAGGCGCAAATGTGCATCCAATAAATGATATCCCTGACGGAAGGTTTCCATCAAGATCCCCTGAGCCTACCGAGGCGAGCATAAAGGAACTTACCGGATTGGTCCTATCAAGAGTAATGAACTTCGGAGTTGCATTCGACGGAGACGGTGATCGGGTGCTCTTTGTGACTGACAAGGGCAAAGTTGTAGGGGGCGATATCGTATTGGGGCTCCTGATAAAGGAATTCCTGAGGCCAGGCGAAAAGGTTGCATACGAAGTGTCATGCTCCTCTGTTGTCGAGGATATGATACACGAGAAAGGCGGTGTGCCGGTGCTCACGCTTGTCGGGCATTCGCACATGAAGGAAAGCATGAAGGGCCAGGGCTGCAGATTCGGCGGAGAGATATCCGGGCACATGTACTTCAAGGAAACATACGGTGCCGATGATGCATTATTTGCCGCGCTTAAGGTTTCAGAACTTGTAGTAAAGAGCGGGAAAAAGCTCTCGGAGCTCGTTGCCACGCTGCCGCAATACATCAATATCTTCGAGGAATTCAAATGCGATGATTCCGTAAAACACAGGGTCATAGAACAAATAACTACTTCGCTGAAGCAAAAGGGATGCAGTGTCGATACTTTCGAAGGTACCAAGGTCCATACTGGTGAGGGCTGGTATCTGCTGCGCGTTTCCAATACGACCCCACTTATAAAATGCAGAGTCGAGGCCAAGACCAGGGAAGCAGCCGAGGGGCTTATGGCCATAGCCAGGCAGGAATTCGAGTCTGCCCTAGAAAAGACAAAAAAACAGTCCTAATCTATCTTTATGCTTCTCCTGCCGCCGTTCTTCTTCGTGAGCGTTATCTCAAGAGTTCCATTCTCGAATCTAGCCCTCGGATTGCCAGGGTCTACTTCTTCAGGCAGCGGTATGCTCCTGTAATATCCTGCCGATGAGCGCTCGCTGTAATAATAATTCTTTCCAGAGCGTTCCGATCCTGTCTTTTCCGCAACTCTTATAGTAACTGAGTCTTTTCCTACATCCAACTTTATGTTTTTCCTATCCACTCCGGGAAGGTCTGCCCTTATGCGTATTATTTTCCCTTCATCTATCATGTCAATGCTGGGTAGCTGGTTAAATGCACTCCAGTCCCACCTTGTCAATGGCCAGTGGAAGAGCCTTCTCTGTGCATCAATGTCCTGTTCGCCGCTAGGAACCAACCCTGCCACGCCTTTTCTTCTTGTCACCCAATCACCGTCTATAAACTGCGCAACAATCCTTTAAAAAACTTGCCATAACCCATGTCACAAGTCTATATGTAACTTGCTATTTCATACAAAAAATTAATTAACGGGCCAGTGCCCATTCAAAATGTTGAAGATGGCAAGACTTAATATACGGAGAGCACAGGCTGAGCACAAGAATGCCGATAAGAATGCCTCTACATACAGGAAAAGAGCCCTAAAGTCGGTATTAAGGGGCGCAGCTGCAGTGCTGGTTACCGGAGTGCTCGCAGTTTCCCCAAGGCCCGCGCAACTGCAGTATAACCCTGTCATACCCCTAAGTGATATAATACCTACGCAGACCATGTCCCAAATACAAGGACTAGCGTCAGATATATCTGAGAAAGGCAATCCAGCAACAACCCTCCAGAAGATACTAAAACCACAGCAGCTTTTCATACCCGGCGTCAAGGGAACCGGGAAGGCACTAAAAGTGCTCTTGGGCGAGTATAACTGGTCTACAGACCTATGGAATGGCGCATCCTGGTGGCAGGATCCAAACATACTGATTACTGTGATGGAATATTCAGCCGTGACGCATACCAAAACATATCTGCGGTATGCGAATGCAACATTCAATAAATACAAGAGCGGCCACTTCCTTGACGAATATTACGATGATGAAGGATGGTGGGCTAATGCCTGGCTGATGGCCTATAAAATGACCAGAAACCCAAAGTTCCTGCATATGGCGCAGTATATAGCACACGATATGGAAGAGGGTTATGGCACAGGCGGATGCGGAGGGGGGATTCCGTGGGATAAATCCCATACGTATGACAACGCAATACCAAACCTTCTATTCATGAACATAACGCTTGGGCTTTATGAGATCCTGCCACACGACAAAGGATACTTTAACTGGGCCACAAGGGACTACAAATGGTTTATCGACAGCGGCATGCTGAACCATTCCTATCTTGTGAATGATGGCCTGACATCTAGCTGCACCAACAACGGAGGCAGCGTATGGACATACAATCAAGGCGAATTCATAGGTGCACTGGTTAAGTTCGCCAAGGTTACTGGAAAGGCTAAATACCTGTACCTCGCTGAGCTCGTAGCAAATGCAACTGACATCGCAGATACAAACAGGCACGGTATAATGTACGAGATATCATGCGCCATCAATGGAGATTGCAATACTGGGTCATTTCAGTTCAAGAGCATTTACATGTATAACCTCGACGCCCTGTATAATGCCACTAAGAATGCGGCATATGGCGCATTTATTGCAAGAAACGCTGACTCTATCTGGCTACATGACAGAAGCAATTACACATTTGGGTATGATTGGACCGGGCCCTCGACAGATGCAAACTCTGTAACTCAGGCAGGCGCGCTGGCGAGTGTTCTGTTCTGCGACATGCTTCCGCTAAGGCACACGTGACGCTATTCCACTTCTGTTCCCGCAGGCGCATCCTGCTGGGAACTATCCGGACCTTGCTTCTGCTGCTCATCCTGCGCCCTCTTCTTTTTCTTCTCCAGAGGTATGGTGAACCAGAAAACGCTTCCCTTGCCCAATCCCCCGGAATTTATGCCCACCCTGCCGCCGTGCATGCTGACTATTTCCTTAACTATCGAGAGGCCCAGCCCAGTGCCTGCTTTAGGCTGCATAGTCAGGTCCTTCCTAGAGACCTGGTAGAACTTCTTGAACAGCTTCGCCCGCTCCTCCTCTTTTACGCCCAGCCCAGTATCCACAACCTCGACCCTGACATTCTTCCCCTTCCTGATTACATTGACGCGTATGCTGCCTTTCTCTGTGAATTTTAGCGCATTGTCTATTAGGTTAACAAAAACCTGTATCAGCCTATTTGGATCTGCATTTACGTCTGGCACATTGTAATCCACGTTTATTGAGAACTCAAGGCCCTGCGCCTTTGCCCTCTCTGCAAGTGCGTTAATGCTTGGATTGCCTGCTATTTCACTCAGGTTGACGCGCTGGATGTCCAGCCTTATCTTCTTCGATTCCAGCTTTGCCACGTCAAGTATCTGGAGTATGAGCTGCTTGAGCCTCTCGCTTTCCGCAGATATGGTTTCCAGCGCGCTTCTCTGGTCTTCTGTCACAGCCCCGAAATCCCCGCGTATCATGAGCTTGGAATAGCCCTGTATGCTTGTGAGCGGAGTCTTGAGATCATGAGATATGTTGTATATGAACTGGGTCTTGAGGTCGCTTTCAGCCGCCTCCTTAGTCAGCTTCCTCTGCGCGTCATCAGCGACTTTCTCCAGGTCCTCCATCCTGAGCTTGGTCAGCAGCTCCTTGCCCGTTATCATGTATCCGAAGTGCACCCCTGCGTCGTCGGTCATGCTGAGCACGCTTGCATCTATCGGCACATTGTCAGAATTGCCACGTGGCCTCATGCTTAGATAGAGTCCTGTTACCATGCCATTCTTCTTGGCCCTTGGCAAGGCGTCATTGAGCCTTGACTGGCTCTCTGAGTCTGCGCACAGGCTTGAGACAGGAACACTGACCACTTCACTGTTTTTGTAGCCAAGCAGCTTCTCTGCTGATCTATTAAATGCAGATACCGACCCCATGATATCAAGCTTGATTACAAGGTCACCCGACAGCTGTATCAAGTCTTCTGCGAATCTCTTCGCCGTCGCTATCTTCTTCTCATAATCCCCCGATATTATGCACGAATATCCTGTGGGGTTCTTCAGTATTGTTATCTTTGCCTCTGCAAAGAGGTCATTGCCAAGGTTGAGCCGGACCTGCTTGCTCATCCCGGACTCGGCCATGCTGCTCAGTTGATTCTCGATCCCGTCGGAATTGGCTATTATGTCAGTAAGCCTTATTCCGGAGAGCGCATCGGGATGCACGCGCAGGACCTTGTCGCTGTTGCTGCTGGTCCAGAGAACCCTGAAGTCGTTTCCAAGCAGCATGTAAACTTCCTCGCCATAGTCGAAGAGCCGTGCCCTCTCCTCCAACTTCACCTGTTCCGTCTCATCCTGTATGAGCACATGCATAAGCTTCTCGCTTGCCTTGCTCGACGTCATCACGAAATCCCTTTCCGGATAGAGCGTGCTTCTTACCTCTATCGGCCTGCCCCTTGCCAGATCCGCAAGGTTTCCTTCTGTCAGCGCGAAGAAATCGCGCATATTCCTCCCCTGCATGTCCTTCGCCGGAGTATCAACAAGGTTCATAAGGCCTTTGTTAGCCTTAACTATGCTACCTGAAGAGTCTATGAGGGCTTGTGGAAGTATGCTGTTGAACGCAGCATCGAAATACCTGGCAACGCTGAGGCTCTTCTCTTTCTCCAGTTTCATGTATGCTTCTGTGCCTATTACACTCCCTACAATCGAGAGATAATTCTGCGTCTGTGTATCGAACCTGTCCTCGCTCTTTGAGAGCAGCGTGAGTATTCCAAGGCTTCTCCCGTCAGCAATTATAGGGAGCATCAGGCAGCTCTTGAAACCCGATTTGTATAACGCTATGAGCTCCGGGAAAGCGGAGTATTCGCTCAGCCTGTTGTCTATGTAAGGCTTGCCTGTATTGAGCACAACATCATCAGCCTGGCCCATCTGTGGGCTCCTTGTAAGTGTCTCCTTCACGATTACGTCGTCAATGCTAAGTGCATACTTCAGCCTCTGGCCCGACTTCGAAAGGAGGTCCCCCAATCCGCCGGATTCCCTGCTTGCGCTTAGCATGTCTCCAATCAACCTGTCGATAGGATATGGGGAGGGCATCGCAACCACTATAAATACAAAGATTCAATATAAATTAGTTACCATGGTTACAATCGAGACGATCTTCAACGGCGTGTTCAGAATTGACGGAAAACTCGCAACACTGAATATGGTTCCCGGAAAGAAGGTATATGACGAGGACTTGATAGGGTACGACAGCAAGGAGTACAGAACCTGGAATCCATACAGAAGCAAGCTTGCAGCGGCTATAATCGGCGGGATGAAGCATATGGGATTCAGAGAGGGGTCCAGAGTGCTATACCTGGGCGCAGCCACAGGCACTACCGTAAGCCACGTAAGTGACATAGTCGGAAGCAAAGGAAGCATATTTGCAGTGGAGATATCAGAAAGGAGCATGCGCGACCTGCTTGAGCTCTGCGAATCCAGGGAGAACATACTGCCCATCCTTCAGGACGCAAGGAAAGTCGAAGCCTATTCCGAAGATGTCGGAAAACCCGACGTAATATACCAGGACATAGCTGCGCCTGACCAGGCAGATATTCTCATAAGGAATGCAGTCCTGCTAAGTAGCAAAGGGCTTGCGTATGTTGCCGTAAAGTCGCAAAGCATAGATGTGTCCAAGGATCCAAAGGCAGTATTCAAGGAGTTCATAGAAAGAGTGTCTGCATCATTCAAGGTGCTCGAGTCCATAAACCTTGAACCATTCGACAGGATGCATCTCTTCCTTGTACTGCAAAAGAAATGACGGGTTTATAAATTCTGCATTGAATAAATCCCATCATGGATGTTTCCGGGTATCTGAAAAGGCTTGACAAGATTAAATTCTCGGAGGAAACATGCCCTTCCTGCAATTCTGCGGTGCTTTCTGCCAATCCCGCTGGTGCGTTCTGCCATTTCTGCGAGATGTATGTAGCAAGTGACGCCGAACATAAAATGGACAGCAGTGCAGCTACCGCATTCACTGCTGCACACGAGGCAACTATAAAGGGCGATCTCGTTTCTGCAATCGGCGCAATAGCCCCTCTAGAGGCATCTGCAGACCCTTTAGTGCTCTACGGTGTTGGCAATGTCTACATGGTTCTTTCAGACTACACCTACCACGGGGTTAACTACGCGCTGGGAGGATTCATGTACTCAAATGCCGACAAGAGGAACGACGAGTACAACAAGAATTCCAGCAATTCCATGCACCTTCTCTCCAAAGCCAAGGAGATGATGTATGCTTCCATATTCACAATAAACAAGGCTGCGAAAGGAGACGACTGGCTATACTTATACACGAAGTTTATATCCGAGATGAAACTGAAGAGGCTGGCACATGTGCATCTGCTGCTCAATGAACTGAACAAGCAACGGCAAACCCCGGTAAATCCCTACTCGAACCTTGCCTACACAATACGGGCTGGCGGGAAGAACGCGGAGAAATTGCTCAGGCCACTACTCGATATCGGGGAGATCAACGCTTACTACTACCTTGCGAAATACCTGGCAGACAGGAACGACCTCTCAGGCACGCAAAAAGTCCTAATTAAAATAAGTTCAAGGACACGCATGCCTATGGCAGACGACCTGATGCTTAAGGCCAAGGAAATAAGCGCAGCTACTGCTCTATAGTGATTTTATGACGACATCGGGAAGAAAATGGGCATTCCTATCGAACTGCCTGACTTCGGCGATAGAGTCCGAAGGAAGCATCGACTGGTTCCCCTGCCCGAAATTCGATTCGCCTTCTATATTCTCGAAGATACTTGACGACAGGACTGGAGGATACTTTTCTGTCAAGCCCGATGCGGACTACAAGCTTGTGTCTTCATACGTGGGCGACAGCCTTGTGCTCAGGAATACCTTTACCACATCAAAGGGCAAGCTCGAGGTTACTGATGCCTTGCCAATAGGCCTATCAGGGATAATACGCATATACGACTCCAAGGTGCCTTTCACTGTTGATATAAACCCCCTTTTTGGGTATGGGCTAACAAACGCAAGCATCGATTACGTAGACAATGGGCTGATATTCAAGAACACATCCTCCCAGGAAGGCCTTGAGGTCAGTATAACTGGCAAGCATACTGTTGTTGACGAGGGCATAATCAGGTTCTTTCCCGGAAAAGGAAACATATTTGCAGTCTACTCTAAAGACCTCAGGTACGGTATCTTCAGCAATAAAGGCTTCGTATATCCGGAGCCGAGGGACGCGCTCAATAAGGCTATAGACTACTGGCACGACCAGATAATGCTAGCCAAGGAGATCAACATGTACAACGATGCGTACAAGCGCTCTATAGCAACAGTGCTTGGACTCATGTACCAGCCTTCAGGAGCCATAGTTGCTGCCCCTACCACATCACTGCCGGAGATTGTGGGCATGAACAGGAATTGGGACTATAGGTATCTCTGGATAAGGGATGCTTCCTATGCTGCCGAAGCGCTTGCTAACATAGGCCATCTTGCAAAGTCCAGGAGAATAATTGATTTCATGCTTGCCGTTATCGATCCTTCGTCAAAGAGCTTCGACCACCCTCTATATACCATAGACGGAACCCCTCCTCCGCCTGAGGAGACGATGGGCTGGCTCAACGGGCATCTTGGATCCAGGCCGGTCAGGGTGGGCAATGCCGCATACATGCAGCTCCAGATGGACGTGGAGGGCGCATTCATGAATGCGCTGTATACATATCTAATGCTAACCGAGTCTACAGAATATGCCGTTGAGAGCTGGTGGGCAATCGAGTCGATAGTTCAATGGACCAAAGATTCGTGGGACAGGGAGAGCACAAGCATCTGGGAGGAGAGACAACGCGGCCAGCTTATAGGGGAGACGCGACGGCATTATGTGCATACAAAGGTGATGGAATGGGTGGCCGTAGACCGTGCAGCCAAGATCGCGCAGATGATAGGCTACTCAGAGAAGGCCAAGGAATGGGAAACATTCGGCAATAGGCTAAGGGATTACATACTCAAAAAGGGCGTCTCAGCTAAGTCGGGAGGCTTCGTCAAATATTATGGCGCTAACGAAGTGGACGCGTCGCTGCTGACACTGCCGCTCTACGGGTTTATAGATGCCAAGGACAAGCGCTTCGTAGCAACGCTGAAGCGCATAGAAAAGGACCTTATGATAGAGCCTGGCCTGCTCCTCCGCTACAAACACGACTTCCTGGGCAAGGATATCATGCGTCCATTCACTCTTCCAAGCACCTGGCTTGCTCGTGTCTATATGCGCATGGGCGACTCCAAGAAGGCAAACGCGGTGATAAAGAAGCTCATAAGCTGCTCAACGGACCTGCTTTTCTTCGGTGAACACCTAGAGCCAAAGACATGGGAGCCCAGGGGCAACTTCCCGCAGCTCTTTCCGCATGCAGGGTTGCTCATGGCACTTGCGGAATATGACAATCCAGAGCTTTACAACATGTAGATCCTGGTATCAAGGTATAAGCGCAGTTTTGCCATATGCTTCTGCCATTGCGCATAAGAAAGCAATGGGATTGCATTATGCTGCCACTAGCCCTTGACTACGGCCACTGGAATATTTCTGGAGACCGGCGCAGCAATGCCTGCCTTTTCAACTACCCTGACTACCTCATCTATATCCTTGTAAGTCCATTCGGCTTCCTCGCTCACCAGCTTGCGTGTGCGTATGCGTATCTCGACCCGCTTGCGCTTCAGCGAATCAAAGGTCTTCTCTGCAGGTATCTCCCTCAGGGCCTGGTGGCGCGACATCACGCGTCCGGCTCCATGGCAGGCAGAGCCCAGCGTTTCTCTCATAGAGCCTTCTTTTCCTACCAAGACATAGCTTGCAGTGCCCATGCTCCCTGGTATAAGCACAGGCTGCCCCACGCCGCGGTACTTTACCGGTATCTCCGCCCTCCCTTTCGGGAAAGCCCGCGTAGCTCCCTTCCTGTGGACATAAAGGCGCATCCTGGTTCCATCCACCTCATGCTCCTCAAGCTTCACTATATTGTGCGCCACGTCATATAACATTTCCATGCCCATCGAGTCTGCGCTCCTTGAGAATGTTTCCTCAAAGCTCTTCCTTATGGAATTGGTTATTATCTGCCGGTTCGTGAAAGCAAAATTGACGGCGCACTTCATAGCGCCAAGGTAATCCTCGGCTTCCTTGTCTCCTACCCGCGCGTAGCAGAGCTCCTTATCAACCAGCGAGATACCCTTTTTTATCCTGTATTCCTCGAATATCCTTAGATAGTCGCTGCATATCTGGTGCCCGAAACCGCGGGAACCCGTATGCACCATTACCACTATCTGGCCTTCGTGAAGTCCGTATGCCTTAGCCACACCCTCATCAAATATCTTGCCTATCCTCTGCACTTCTAGAAAGTGATTTCCTGCGCCCAGAGTGCCGAGCTCATTGAACCCCCGCGATTTGGCCATCTGGCTCACCCTGGAGAAGTCGGCTCCGGACATGCAGCCATTCTCTTCGGTATGCTCTATGTCCTCTGGAAGCCCGAATCCTTTGCCTATTATATACCCTGCACCTTCACTCGCTATTTTCTCAAGGTCTCTCGGGGAAAGTCCTATGTTCAGTCTACTGCCCACGCCTCCGGGAATGTTCTTGAATAGGGCATCAGAGAGATGCGTTATCCTTGATCCAACTTCCTTCTCCGTAAGATCCGTCTTTATCAGTCGCACGCCGCAATTGATATCGAAGCCGCAAATTCCCGGGGATACCACTCCGTTCTCAGCATCAAAGCCTATCACCCCTCCTATGGGAAATCCGTATCCTTCGTGACCATCTGGCATTACGAGTACATCTCCTGCTATGCTGGGAAGCGTAGCAGTATTCATCGCCTGCTGCAGCGTGTGATCGTTCTTTATCTTCTGCATTAGACTCTCAGAAGCATAAACAGAGACGTCGTTGTTCATGCCCTGCTGCGATTCTCTCGAGAGCCTGTACCTCACATCTCCGGTTTTCTCAATGTCCATGAACATCAACGTAACAGGCCAATAATATTCATCATAAGATACTTATAATACAACGCCTTCTGTGACGAGAAAAATGAACAGAACCTATAAATATAAGCTCAACATTATATTAGTCTGTTAATGGGTTCAAACCTTTTAATAATATGCTTTACAATTAATAGGTGTTGCAGGGGTGGCGGAGCCTGGTCAAACGCGGCGGACTCAAGATCCGCTGGCTTAGGCCTGCGGGAGTTCAATAGTTTACTGGACAAATCTCCTCCCCTGCACACCTTTTAGTGGGCGATGAACATGGCAAAACCGACAAAAAAGTCAAGTAAGAACTCAAAGAGAATTAGTGGAAACTCCTCAAAGAGACAGAGGAAGCAGGCAAAGCATGTCAAGAAGACAGCTGCAAGCAGAGTCGCCAAGGCCAAAAGCGGCTCAAAGATAAAGGACAAGGTCATGTTCGACATACCCCATTACCCTCAGACTGAGGACTTCACTAGCAGCGCCGCATGCGCCATGATGGTACTCAAGTACATAAACAAGAATTTCCAGTTCAAGAAAGAGCACGAGTATGACATCTGGCAGGAAGCAGTCAACGGTAGCGTATGGCACGGATCCAAGTATGGCTTGGCATATGCGCTCGCAAAGCGCGGAGCCGGGGTCTCTATAGTGAGCAACATGAAGGAAGAGGGCTATGACAGAAAGCTTGCAGTATACGAGAACATAAACCTGGACACCCTAACCGCTTCATACAATGAGATAAAGGCAAAGGCACAGGCGCAGAATGTTCAGGAGGACCACAGCGTTGTCACAATAAACAGCATAAAGCGGGCGCTCTCAGGCAATAACATACCAATAGTGCTCATCGATGCAAATACCATAAACCCCTACATGGAGTCATCGCCGCATTGGGTTGTGGTTAAGGGCTATGATAAGGACGCGTTCTACATCAACGATCCATATTCAGACAACACAATCACGCTTGATCCCGAGATCTTCAAGTCATCGCTCGGATACGACAGCAACTTCCACATGATACTTATTGATTCAAGGCATTTCAAGCCCAAGAAGACTGCCTGACGACTGGCAATAACCTTGACTGGCAATAACCTTATTAGCATTGCCTGGGCATTTATCCCTTGACGTGAGTCTATGACAGAATACAAGCTCAGCATAAATGCCAAGGATCTCAAGGAAGATTCTCCTGTAGAATCTGAAATCAATGGGAAGAAGTACGCGGTGTTCCTGCATCAGGAAAAGATACACGTACTGGGAGGCATATGCACCCATGAGGGCGGTCCTCTCTATGACGGCTCTATAGACGGAAACGAATTAATCTGCCCGTGGCATAGCGCGGCGTTCAACATACACACTGGCAATGCGAGTGAGAATACGCCCTGGGCAGCCGAAGACATAGTCTCATACAAGGCAAGGATCGACGCTCCGAGCGGCGATGTCTTCATAGAGATGTAAGAGTGTACGACGAGAAGCTGGTAAGGGGTATGGCGCAGGAGCGCATAAGCAGGCTGCTAAGCCTGGCATATGAACGCACAGGCAGGGAGAGAGAACCTGATGCCATATCGAAGAGGTACGTAAGGCTTGCAAGAGAGATAAGTTCGCACTACAAGGTGAGAATGGGCAAGATGGAGAAGAACTCATTCTGCAAGGAGTGCAACAGCATGCTCATTCCAGGAAAGACGTGCGCCGTGACGCTGGCTAGCAGCAGAGGCCAGGTAATATACAAATGCAGATGCGGCGCAAACAGGAAGATATTCTATAAATGAACAGAGTATCAGGTACCTGCCTTCCTGATTGCCTCTTCGCATGCCCTGATTATCCTTGCACACTCGGGAATAAGTGACTTTGCCTGCGCTTCAAGCTCTTTTTTCTCTTTTTCTCCTTCAAACCCGTAGCCTACCATGGATCTTATGCTGAGCAGGGTCTCGAATGTGGCAATGTATGTATCAAAGTTGTCCCTAAACGGCTTGGGCAGCGCCTTGTTTTCCGCGAGGAAGGTCCTGGCTACTCTCCTTATGTCGTGCACCTTCGGCACCTCCACGCGCATGGAGATCAGTACTGCCTTCAGCGCTATCTCAACTGACATCTCCAACGCATAGAGAGCCTGTTCGGGCTTTCCGCCATTAAACGCCATCTTACCAGTCTGGAACCAGTCCTCTGCCGTGTCTATTGGCTGCCTTGCCACGTGATTACCTCAACGTTGTTTACGCTCTCACGTCTGTGCTTCATCTTCCTGATCGAGTATATGAAATCAGTAAGGATATTATTTCTCTCATACAGGATCATGCCATAGTCCGCAAAGTCAAAGTAGAAGGGCCTGAACTCCCTGAGATCCCTCGCATTGAGTATGACCGGGCTGATCAGAGATGGCATGCCCCGCTCCATCAGCTTGCGGCCCCTCCTAGCCAGGCCTGCAGTGAGACCAAGTATCTCTTTAAGGACTACTACCTTCCCATCCCCTGCAACTATTAGCACGTCTATGTCGCTGTATTCGTTGTACGTGCCCTTCGCCACCGATCCGAAGAGCAGCACCCCCTCCACCTGCTCCAACTTCGCCGCCTTGCCTGCGAATTCCATGATGTATGCTCTCAGTTCCTCATCCATGTCGGAAAACTCCAGCCGGTGGCCGGCAAGCTCGCCTATTACGTCATTGAAGCTCAGCTTCAGCCCCGACCTCCTGCGCAGCACCCTCTTTGCCTGCGCAAGCCTCGCATAGCCCTCCCTGTCAAGCATTATTGTCTTATACTGCATAATTATCTATAGATAATAATCTATATAAATATTTCTATAGAAATATTGTTCATCATCTCCGGATAACTACGCCGTTATGACTGGTGACTATGTACGCTATTGCCTTTATTTCTAACTAGCCACTTTCCAAGTTGTGCATAATGTGACGCTTTTGAGAAGCTATTCCAGAAGGACAGCCATTCTGTATTATCCATCTGTGCTATTGTCTTGGCATGGCCTGACGGTATGAAAATTCGCTCTATCGCCCACCCCACCTTTCTACTGCCCTTTGCAGATTTTGACAGCGTACCGTCTATAACCGTTGAGAATATCCTAATCTGCTTTGATTCAGGCATGCTGAAAGCGAGCGTGTTCACAAACGTCGCCTCTGGGTTGCGGCCTTTGCAGAGCCTCAAAAGGCCAACATCACCTATTGCAGCGTAAGTCAGCTTAAGAAGCGCTCCAGGAAACCCATGCAAGGAACGTATGTAAAAACCCGAATCGTCAACAAGGAAAGGCCCACTGATTCTCCGCCTTAGCTGGTGGGCTTTATCTAATGCAACAGCCTTTACATCAAGAGCTTGTAGCTCATGCGTCTCCATTTTCTTCTGGTTTAATGCTATCCCATATGGGGTCAGAACTATCCTTGCTATGTCGAATTTGACGTTGTTCGTTGTGGCAAATGTAATTTTCATGGCTTTGTAGAAATCCTCTATTCGCATTAGGAGTCGAAGGATTTTAACCCTTCGGCATGGTTGTTATTTGTAAGGGCTTGACAAATTAAATACCTTTACGTTCAAGTGTCCTCGGAGGGTTTTCTCTTCTCTTTTTGTCGTCGTAGATCGGTTAGGAATAGAGCTCCTGGGAGCCGATACGATGTGTACCGGCCGCCTTGCCAGGAGAAAAGTTAACATTAAAATAGAAGAATTAGAGAATAAAATACCAGAGGTTTGTGTCGCAGCACGAGTAATCGTGCAGGTATATGGGCATACAACGAAGTTTGCAAAACATATCGTTGCATTAGTAGTGAAACAGGTAGAAGATCTTACTGACGTAGAACTTATAAAATTCGTTAGTACAAAGATTGGAAAGATTATTGGCTATAAAAAGAAACCTTCCCAATCGACATTCTCTAAAGTCAGAGGGTGTGCCGATTCTGCAATGATAGAGGAACTGAATAACTGGATTCTGCAGGACAAATTGAAAGGCAAGCAGATACGTATCCTTGCACAGGATAGTATTGACGTACCTGCATTTTCACGAAATGACAGAGATGCAAAGAAAGGACACAGAACTCCATCGAAAAGAGAACAAGAAGACGCAAACGGAAAGGCCAATGACATGTTCTTTGGTTATAAACTGCACATAATTTGTGATGCAGAAACAGAAATCCCTGTGAGTTTCTACATTGCGCCTGGAAATAGACATGACTCCGTGTTCTTCGCCAAATTATTCGATGATGCGAACTGGAGGTTTTATATTGCACATGGTGCGAAGTACCTTGCAGATTCTGCCTTTGATGCAACCCACATATACAAAGAACTTCACGAAAACGAAGTGAAGGCGGTCCTCTCTGCCAATGGAAGGGGGCATGGAAAATCAGAGGTTCCCAAGGATCCAGAATATGGGAGAAGATGGGCAATTGAGAGGATCTGTTTCCTCGGTTTCAGGCCGCCTCTCCACAAGGAATCTTCCGTTCCTGAAGAGCACAAAGACTACGCACTTCACATAGTCCATGGTTTGTCATCCCCATTAACATGCATTTTATAATAGTTCAAGCTTGTTAGGGAGTCCAAGCTTCCATTTGAGTTGCTCGGCTGCCCAGGTCGCGAAGGCATCTTCATTATCGGCAAGCATCCTCTTGATACCCGATTCGGTGAAGAACTTATACATGTACACTTCCTCCGTGTCTATACTAGTTGGCGTCTTATCTGTCTTACAGACGAATACTTTGCTAATCACGTTACCTTCGTCTCCGTAATCCCCACGACAATATAGGACCTCTTTTAGGTCTATTTCCCTGATTCCAAGTTCCTCTTCAAGGCCTCTCTTTGCAGCAACATCATATGCCTCGTTCGGTTTTAGATGCTCGCTACAGGAGCAATCCCACTTATTTGGGTATACTTTCTTGTTCGGCGCCCTCATCTGAAGCAACAGTTCCCCGTTTTGGTTGTATAAGAGCACGTGTGCAAGCCTGTGCCATAGCCTCGATGAGTGCACTATCTCCCTATCCTGAATATCAACTGCGTTATCTTTTTCGTCTACAACTTCCAATAATTCTCCCATTAAACCACTTTAGCATAACTTCTTCATAGTTATATTATACCATATCTTTGCCTTGCTCCTTGACGTACAGTCAATGTTGGTCGTCATATCTATTACATCAAAATGCTTGGATAGTTCTTTCAGCGCAAATTCTATTGACATGCCGTTTCTGTATCTATTGACTTTATTCCTGAAGTCTTCCTTAACAACTAACCCTTCTTTTTCAAGCGAGAAGTTTATGTATAAAACTCCCCTGCTCAACAGGAGCCTATCAAACTTGGTTAAGACCTCAGGTACTATTCGTTTTGGAAACAAGTGCAAAAATGCCCCTGCAGCAATGCCATGAAACTTCTCTTTTGTATCCCACTGCATGAACTCGCAGTTTATGAAAGCGGAATTCTTTACCTGTTTCCTAGCAAATTCGATAGCCTTTTCCGCATAGTCTATGCCAGTAACATGGAATCCACTCTTACCTAGAAAGTATGTATGCTTACCTACACCGCAACCAACGTCCAATACTCTGATTTCGCGGTTTCCGAATCTGCTTCTCAAGCTTGCCACAAAGACGCTCATGGTTGCATCCATAACGTATGCCCGCGCGTCCCATTTGGAATAATACTCATTTGCTAATAGGTTGTATGCACGTTTATTGACTTCCAAATAGTTCCTCACAAGCATCACCTACAATCTATCAATCTTAGTTCATTTCCCAAATCCCGGATTTTTTCCCTTAACGAACCAATACTTCCTTCATTCTCTATGACGAATTCTGCCCTTTCCATAGCAACAAGCATGCCTATTCTCACTTTGAAACCCTCCATAACCTTGAATTCATACTCTGGCCTGTCAGTCCAAACGCTTTCCCTTGCCCTGAATCTCTCGAATCTCAATTCATCATTTGCAATTGCACCTACAAGGATGGCTCTATGATCGGGAAATTCAGTACGCAATAAGTCTAGCATAGTTACAGAGTATATGCTTTCTACTGCAATACCTCTCTCTGTGACCCTATCTCTGACTTGAGCAATGTGTTCAGGATAGAGGCTGAAATGCCCTCTCTCAAGGCCAAGCTTGGTCCAGTACTCTGCAGGTGATTTGTAACCAAACATCTCCAGCCATTTCTGCCTTTCATAATTCCCAAATCCATGGAATGGCATTGAGAATTCTTCAGCCATGGTCTTTACTATAGTACTTTTACCTGCACCGGTTCTCCCAGTCACGCAAACGATTGTACCCATCATACCACTATGCTATACATCAAGTCACTTTACGTAACTGCAATAGCAGATTGCCTTTGCGGGTTTGCCCTTTACCACCTTGCGTATACGTGATAGCACTTCCGTATCGTCTTCATGTATCCCATTTGTCCTCACTACGAAACCATACTCGCCTTCTGTTACAGATACTTCCTTCACTACATCTATTTCCATAAGGCGTGCAACTGCCTTATCTACGCTTCCATTTTGCTTTGGCTTCACGAAGAAATAGTGATAGCCGTGGCTAATTCTCCTGACTTCTTTCCCAACCATTTATCCACCAATTAAGCATCAATCTGCGTAAACTACCTGCCAGACATTCTGCCTTATCTCAAGTAGCTTCACCGGCCTCCTGTCATCAGGTGTGGAGTAGATATCCCTGCTTGCCTTCCTTGAACCAAATCCCAGTATGCTCATTATTCCACCAAATCCGCGTATTTCAGTATGAAGTATGGGGTAACGGATTCAGGGCGAACGGGAAGGCCCTGCTAGTCTGTGGGGTGTGGGGTGCTAGCAAAAGAAATAGATACGTATCAATTCGTTTGCCAAATCCCATTCCTATCCCCTGAATCCGTGAGTAATATTATGGAAGGCTTTCAATATAAATATAATTGATATACGATACATAAATATCTGATTATATCACTGATGCTATTACTATATTCCGGTATTCGTTTTAATTTACCTATAAGCTAGTCTAGAAAATGTTCGCACTCTGAATAGTGCCATACCATAGTTTATAAATCTTACTGGCAAAGACTAAGTAGAGCGGATACTGATGAGCAGGAGGAACAACAATGCTGATCGAACAATTCTTACTTCATTAAGCATGAATGGACGGGCATCTTTAACGCTTATAGGCCGTAAGGTAGGACTTACTAAACAACCAACTTATAGAAGGATAAAAAAGCTTGAAAGGCTATGCGGTATTAGGTATGTGCCAGAAATAAACTTGGAGCAACTAGGATATCTAAAATTTCTTATGCTAGTAAAGTTTATCGACAAGATTCCAGATGTCGAAATACTAATCAGGGTTCTTAAAAAGGAGCCGCGAGTGCAATTTGCAATGAGTCTTGTTGGTGGTGAGCATGACTTAATCATATATGTTCTGTGTACAGATAATCAAGAACTGCTCTATCTTATTAGATCTCTAGCAAGAGAAACTGATTTGTGTGATTATCCTTCCAAATGGAATGTAACACCGTTTTATGAACACTATGGTTTTGTGCCGCTTAGAAACGAATTTCTTCAACTTCTCGAAACACGTGTTCTTAAACGAACGCGAAGTCGTGTTATAAGAAACAATGACAAGAAACAACAAATATTAATGCGAGAATTTGCAGTCCTGACCGAGCTAAACTTCAATGGGGCTGTTGATTTTACTAGCATAGACAGAAAATATGGATTCGATAGGGGCAGATCCCAGTATGCATATGGAAAGCTCCTTGAGGGCAAGGTGCTTGAGAGAATAACAATAAATATGGACAAGCTACCGATTCTGTATACTGGAGTTATCTTCGTAGACGTAATCAATCAGAAAAAATTTGCCAAGACCAGACCAATATTCTTAGTCAACATAAGTAGTGACCCAAAGAATATTACAAATACCTATTCCCTAGCAGGAGACACGGGGGTTCCTTTTGGAACAATACTCTTCAAACCCGTATTTAAAGATGGTGAACTTGAAAAGACACGCAAAATGCTCTCAAAAGTTAAGGGAATAGAAATAAAAATGGCCACAGTAACTAAATTACTAGTAGGTGGATTATGCTACAGGCTCTTTGATAATGCCTATTCGATACAACGTGGCGTACTTACTCAGACTTATGGCTACAAACAGGCTGACAAAATGGACTACTTTCAGAACAAACATACAAAGCAAGCAAATTGACATATGATACTGGGTCAACTATCAAATAAGAAGTACCCTGCCGATATGTCAAGGTGCGCAGCATCCTCCATTCATTGAATCCACTGTTTACAATCTCTTTTTGCTATTTTTAAGTCTTTCCTATAAGATTCGGTAGCGGAGGATACGTGTCTTTCGGGCAACTGCTATGTGATTTGAACCTCATTATCATAGAAGATATTGGGCCAGACTGATGTCTATAGAGCGTTTTCTAAAATACAAATAATCAATACCCAAAAGGTTATGTTTATATATGTTACTTATGATTAACATAATATAATATAACAGGTTAGTTATGATTAACATAAAGTGAGTATATGGCTAACGAAGAGATAATATCTGCGATGCAGGCAGCTAACAAATGGTGGCGTGGGGAACTTCAGCTTGACTTTAAGCCGCGGCAGATATATTATGAAATGCAGAAGTTCCTTCCGGAAAGACAGATAATGGCGCTTGTGGGGCTGAGAAGGACCGGTAAGACAACCATACTGCTAAAGATAGTGCAGGATCATCTTGCAACCCTCGGCAGGGAAAACATAATATACTTCTCATTTGACGAATTCAAGGCGGTTAAGCTGCGTCTGATCCTGCAGGAATACTCGAGGTTGATGGGAAAGAGGCTGGATACAGGCAGGTACATGTTCCTGTTCGACGAAATCCAGAAGTTGGAAGGGTGGGAAGAGCAGCTAAAGTCTTGATATGACACGTATCCTAACATAAAGTTCCTGATATCAGGCTCAGAATCCCTATTCATAAGGAAAAAACTGCGGGAAAGTCTTGCAGGGCGCATGTACGAATTCCATATCAAGACCCTCAGCTTTAAGGAATACCTAGACTTCAAGGCTATCGACTACCATAACATAGAGCTTGCAAAAGGTGATATTATATCAGAACTGCCATTGTTCTTCCTTTCCAACGGCTTCCCCGAGATAATAGGCAAGGAAAAGGAGATAGCAGTAAAGTA
>JAJZJB010000019.1 GCA_021810375.1 Microcaldota archaeon | reverse complement strand
TAGTGGTGTGCGGACGGCTTACGGTCGATATGACTGAGGAAGCTCTCCCCATGCAGATGTATGCAGGGTTCAAGGCCCTATTCGGAACAGAAACGAGACCGCTGCTGCACATAAGCGATGACACTACGAGCGTGCAGGCGCGGATGAAACGGCCGATGCGCATACGAATGAGCATGCAAGGCGTAAAAGCCGCTTAGTCGAATGCCGTCTAAAACAGAAGGGGGGCTACGGCACACCACTGTCTCTATTTACTTGAGCAATTTGAGCGCCTGATTATGCAGGATACCGTTTGTGGCGACGCTTGGCTTTTTGTTGTATATTGTATCTTTTCCGGAATAGTCGGTAAACTTGCCTCCCGCTTCCTCAACGATTATCTTCCCAGGCGCCACGTCCCATGGCTTTCCCCTGTCCAGCATTATGTCCACATTGCCCTTTGCAAGGAGCACATATCCAAGCGCATCTCCATATCCGCGGTTGAATCTGCATTTGTCAATCAAGTTGAACGTGCCCTTAGTATATGGATAGGTTGCGCGCTTGTCAATGTCCCCAAATACGATAAATGACTGATCCAACGTTTTAGTCTTTGAGACGTGAACTCTTCTACCGTTTACGAAAGCGCCTTTCCCAAGACTTGCCCATGCAAGAGTGTTGATCTCTGGCAAGTTTATTACACCGCTTATGACCTTTCCATCCTTTTCCAGTGCTATCAGATTTGAGTAAAACGGCACGCCTCTGAAGAAATTCTTTGTCATGTCCAGCGGGTCTATTATCCATTTGAACTCTGAGTCGGTCTTTTTATATGTAAACTCCTCCCCGAGTATGTTATGGTCTGGGAAATAAGTCCTGAGTATTGAGACTACTTTCCTCTCGGATTCCTTATCTGCTATTGTGACTGGGGATCCATCGAATTTATTCTGGGATTTTACCCCTCTCTTAAAATATTTCCTTAAAATCTTGCCAGACTCTAACGAAGCCTTTATAGCAACCTGCAGATAGTCCATGCAATCTTTGCCCTGTCCAGATATTAAATGAACGTGGTTAAATCACTTTCTGATCGCATATAGGGTCATCTCCTGGCGGTTTACCGGAAGCACCTTGATGCCTTTTATCGAGAATTTCGGGGAAAGCGCCTTTCTTGCCTGAGCTATGAACTTGGGCGCGTTTCTGTTTATGCATTTTATGGTCATTACCAGTGTAGAACCTTTGCGCATCAATGGCGCATACTTAAGCACCTCGGCTGATGAGGATTTGCAGTCCATATTCATGTCATCGGCAAGCAAATCTATCCGGATATCCTTTGCTTTACTTAGGAAATCCGCGGCCCTGAGATTTACATGTATTATATCGTACATATTCAGCGCCTTTTTTATGGATTTCGAGTTTACAGCCACTTTTAGTCCGCTTCTTTCGAGCGAGTCGTAATCAAGTTTTGCTGTATCGACGGCAATGACCCTGAAACCGTTCCTTGCAAGGAACTTGCTCCAGCCCCCAGGGGCTGCCCCGAGGTCGAGGGCAATGCCGCTTGAGCTTATGCCAAAGCTCTCGAAGGCCTCTGCGATCTTCATCTCCGCCCTGCTCGTGTGTTCCGTCTGTGAATAGGGGCGCAGGGGATTCAAGACCCTGTTTTTGTATTTCTCCTGGCCGACATAACAAACGCCGTTCAGCAGGAGGAGGTAAACAAAGCGCACAGGGTTTATCAGGTCTGCGGTATATCCATCGTCTATCAGCATTTTGCCTAATCTTACTTCGAGGTCTTTTGCAGAATAGCCTTCCCTGCTGTTGATATCATAGCATTCAAGCCTGATCACCTCACCTTTATCTATCCCAGAACCTTCTACGGCCTTCAGGAGCGCCCCGTGTATTGAACCAAGATAATCATTTTTCGATATAACGTCCTTTGAATAGAGCGGAAAGACGCTATAGACAAAGGTTGTCTTCTTTTTGCCGACCGCTTTTAGCAGATTCTCCTTTGTTTCTATTATCAGATTGTTGAGCTGCCTGTCAATAACCTTGAACTTAACCATCCCGCCAAGCTCTTTTAATGAGCTCTCATCGAAAAACATTGCTATCTGGACAAAATATAGCATAGACCAAATATGCCAGGCATATTAATTAACACTTAGCCAGAGCCCTATGCCGGCGGGTCACACCAATCCTTTTAAACTTAACTCACGTATTACTATCGGAGGCCTTTTTGTTCCAGAATAATGCTTAGTATAGGGTCCGATAAGGTGCGATTATGGCTAATTCGTCTATAGAAAACGTGCAGGAGGCAGAGAGCAAGGCCAAGTCAATAGTAGATTCCGCAGGGAAGCACAAAAACGAAAAGATAACCAAGGCCCATGAGAAGGCTGCAGGCATACTGGCTGAAGCTGAGACTGAAGCCAAGGCTACGAAGGAGGGAATACTCAAGAAAGCAAGGGAAGACATTGAGAAGAACAGGGAGAGAGGCATAGCTGAAGCAAAAGAGCTTGCGAAAAGGGTAGAGAAGATGAAGATAAGCAAGGAGACTATAAAGAGGATAGGAAGCAAGGCCGCAAAGCAGATAATCGGTTGATTAATTTGTTCCATACAGAACCTATGGAAAAGGTAAGGATAGTTGCCCTTGAAGAGGACAAGATTAAAGTGGTTGCGGCGCTGCACCAGATGAATATAATAGACTTGAGGAAAAGCAAGCTTGATGCCACGGATGACAAGCCGGCATCTTATTCTACAGAAATATCGGATTCGCTGATAAAGGTAAACGGCGCGCTCCAGATACTTCCAAAGAAAGAGGTCAGAGGAGAGAAGCATGAGAGCGCCGAGATGCTGCTTAAGGATGTTAAGGGCATGAAAGCGCTTGACCGCATATATGCGCTAAGCAGTGAGAGGAAGGGCATTGAGGAGGACATGGCGGCTCTGGGCAATGCAGAGCACATAGCGCTTGCATTCCAGCATATCCGGGTGGACTTCAGCAGGATAAGAAGCGAACACGTGGCGTACAAGGCCTTCGAGGGGGATGCAAAGGCGCTGAAGGCCTTTAAGAAGGGAGTAAAGGAACAGGAAGGCATCGAGGTACACATAAGCAAGATGAAGAAAAGCTTCCTTGTCTTCGTTGCATACGACAAGAAGAAGGATATCGAATCAATGATAAAGGATATGGGCTTCTCAGAGCTGGACCTTACCGCTAAATACGTAGCCGGCTATCCTTCAGGCATACTCAAGGCAGTCAGAGAAAAGCGCGCCGAGAATGAGAGAAGGCTCCGTGGCATAGCGCATGAGCTCAACCAGCTAGGCGAAAGGAACTATTCCCATTTGTTTAACCTGAGCGAGATGCTCGGCATAGAGCTAGAAAGGGCCGATGCAGGATCAATGTTCAAGAGGACAGAAAGCACCTTCATAGCCGAGGGATGGATAGAGAAACGCAGGTTCAAGGCGCTCGCAGAGAAGCTCCAGCGCATCACAAGAGGAAAGGTTGAGATAGAGACACTGCCGCATGATGAACTTGCACCAACACACACAAACAGGCCCGGGATCCTAAAGCCGTTCGAGTATCTCCTTAATTTTTACTCAACCCAGAGAAGCGATGAGATAGACCCTACATGGATATTCGTCCTTTCATTCCCGATATTTTATGGGTTGATGGTCAGCGATGTGGGCTATGGGCTTCTCTCACTCATATTTGTTACATACGTATCCAGGATAGTCAGCAGGGACGGGCTTGTATACAATGCGGCGAAAATATGGCAGATGATGTCTGTAGCGGCCATGTTTTTCGGGTTCCTGTCCAACCAGTACTTCGGCTTCCAGCTGAACCAGTACATAATCCCAGGTTTCACAGGATTTGATTGGCTCAAGGATGCAACCCTTATAATAGGGATTACCATAATCTTCGGGATTGTTCAGATAGTCATAGGCCTGATCTTCGGATTCATAAACCACTGGAAGAGAGGCCATAAGATGATGGCAGTTAGCAAACTTACCTCAATAGCAGCAATACTTTTCGGCACAATAGCTATAAGCGCCCTGTTTGGGATCACGAGCGGCAGCTTGCCCCTCTATTGTGCTGCGCTTGCAGTAATAGCAATACTGGCAACTGCTGCCACAAGCGGGCATGAAGCCACAGAGACGATAAACCTAATAACACACCCGCTGAGTTACGCAAGGATAATGGGTTTTGGGCTAGGCTCCGTTATAATAGCCCTGCTCATAGACACTTATTTCACACCCCATTTCAGCGGAGGCATCATAGGCTTATTGGTATTTATTGTTTACCTGATAATATTTGCATTGCTTCATTTCCTTAACATGATCCTTGGAATCTTTGAAGGCATAGTTCAAGGCGTGAGGCTTAACTTTGTGGAGTTCTTCTCAAAGTTCTATATAGGAAACGGAATACGGTTCAAGCCTTTCGGATACAAAAGAGTTTATACTAAAGAGGAAAAAAATATTGGTGAAACAAATGGTACTAACAGGAGCTGAGTACGCTGCGATAGGAGCCGGAATAGCGATAGCAGGAGGAGCAATAGGTACAGGAATGGCGCAGTCGGGGATAGGGAGCGCGGGGCTTGGGCTTATAGCCGAGAAGCCGGATAGCATGGGAATAGTTCTTCTGTTCCTTGTGCTTCCTGAAACGCTGCTCATCTTCGGATTCGTAGTCTCGATACTCATAATGCTGACCTTCGGCATAATATAAGCGGGTAAGCACATGTCGCTAGAAGCCATTAGGAAGAGCATCCTTGGCGAAGCCGAGTCCAAGGCTAAGGCCGAGCAGAGCGAGGCCGACGCCCAGGCAGCTGCAATAATAAAGGATGCTGAGGATCGCGCCAAGGGCATCCTCAAGCAGGCGGAGGAGGAAGCAAGGCATGAGGAGGGGAGAATGCGGCTTGAGGCGTCTTCGGGGCTCGAAACGGAGAGGAACTCGATGGTCATAGAGGCAAAGAGCAAAGTAATCGAGAGCATACTTGACCAAGTGCGCAAGGAAGTGGCAAGGAGAGTGCGCGAGGAAGGCATGGAGAAGGTGCTAAAAAGCGGCCTAAAGCAGTTTGCAGAGGTCTACCAGGGCAGCGACTTCGTTATCAGGACTAGCAAGAGGAATGCGGCAATGGTCAAAGGCAAGCATACAATAGAGGTCGATAACGTAGACGGCTTCATAATCTCCACCCCAGATAGGAAAATAGCACTGAACGCGACTGTAGATGCGATAGTGGAGAGCAGCATTGATGAGATCAGGAAGATGGTTGCAGATGAGGTATTCTCGGGAAGCGCAGAACGCAAGATAGAGCGTGCGGCTAATGCGATGGAGAGGAAGAGCGAGAGGGCAATAGTCAAGGGCAAGCCCGGGAAGGGAAGGCAGAAGCTCCCAGCAACGCAAAGGAAGAGCGCCAAGGCAAAGAGAACCAGGAGGAGGAGATAGACTTGAGATCAGGCATGGATGCAGCAATGCATTACGGTTATTCCAGTGCTAGGGTCAAGGCTATGGAAGCCAAGCTGATAGGCAAGAAGACCATGCAGGAGATCATGAACGCCAAGGATGTAAGCTCCATTATAGCCCTTCTCTTCCAGGGCGACTATAAAGAGGACCTGGAGAGCTTTGGAGGCCTCGCAATAAAGAACGAGCTGGTAGATTTCGCGCTAAGCAAGAACCTTGCTAAGAATACTAGCAGGCTCGCGCAGATAACTCCCACCACAGAAAGGAGCCTAATACGCGCAGTTATAGGCAAGTGGGGCCTTTACAACGTCAAGCTGGCTATTGAGGCGAAGGAGAGGAAGGCAGATTATGAGTCGATATCAAAGTATGTAATCGACTTTGGCAGGTACAATGCCGCTGCAATAAAGGAAGCCATGAGGGAAGAGTCTGTAGAAGGCATGCTGAACAAGTTCATGATCAATTCGCCCTACCTGGCTACCCTGCAGGAGGCGCTTGAGGTTTACAAGAAGAGCAAGAGTGCAGTAGGCACCGCCGCGGCAATAGACAAGAGCTATTACAGGGAGCTGGGCAAGACGATAGTAGGCTTAAGGATAATACATAACGAGCCGGCGCAGATACTAAAGATGGATATAGACATGAAGAACCTGCTGATACTCATAAAGGCAAAGAGGGCCGGGCTGAAGTTCTCCGACTTCGCAGGCAGCATAATAATGCATGGGAGAATGGAGCCGGCAGAGCTGGAGCAGCTTTACAGCGGATCAAAGGATATAGAATCGATGATGTCGCAGGTCAAGACTTACGATTTGAAGAATGCAGTTGAGGTGTACAAGAGCAGCAAGAAGAAGCAGTTGCTGATATTCGAGATAGGCATGAAAAACTCGATATTCAACGAGAGCATAAGGCTCCTGAAGCACAGCATACTTTCATTCGGAGCGATATTGATTTACTCATACCTAAAGGAGATCGAGGTCTTCACGCTGAGGATACTTATACATGGAAGGCTCTATGGGCTCAGCAAGGATGAGATTGAGAGGCTGATAGTATGGAAGAAAGAATAGAGAAACAGTACAAGATAGCCCTCTTAGGCAACCAGCAACTCAATCTCGGGTTCAAGCTTGCCGGAATCACCGAATCGTCAACGGTAAGCGAGACTGAGGCAGCTGAGGCAAAGCTCAGGGAGTTTCTGGCAAGGGATGACATAGGCATAATAATAGTGAGTTCATCAGTCAAGAGGCTCGTAAAGGACAGGCGACTGCACGACACAATGGAAGCGAGCATACTTCCCCTTGTTGTCCAGGTTCCTGAGCCTAACGAGGGCATCACAGAGGAAGACACCCTCCGCAATCTCATAATGAGGGCAATAGGCATTGATATAACTAAAATGTTTAACAAATAATTGGTGAAGAAATGGGTATCATAGAAAGAATCTCAGGGCCGCTAGTAGTGGCAAACGATATGCTTGGAACTAGGATGTACGATGTTGTCAAGGTGGGCAAACTTGGCCTCATAGGCGAGATTATACAGCTGCGCGGCGAGAAGGCCATAATACAGGTATATGAGGATACGACAGGGATAAGCCCGGGGGAACCGGTAGAATCTTCAGGAGTGCCGCTAATGGCAGAGCTCGGCCCTGGCATACTCAACAACGTCTATGACGGGATACAGAGGCCGTTGGAAGTGATAAGGTCAAAGACAGGGGCATTTATAGGGAAGGGAGTAAATGCAGACGCGCTTGACAGGAAAAAGAAATGGAAGTTCATCGCGGAGAAAGGCATAAAGAACGGCTCAGGGGTGGGCTCCGGGGACATATTGGGATACGTCCAGGAAACAGAGCACCTGAAACACTATATCATGGTGCCATATGGCGTCGAAGGCAAGATCTCGGGGCTGAAGAACGGGAGCTTTTCCGTAGACCAGGCGATAGCAAAGGTGACCAAAGGCGGCAAGACAACCAATATAACGCTTATGCAAAAGAGGCCTGTCAGGAGATCGTCTCCTTTCAAGAACAAGTTCAGGTCTGAGGAGCCGCTGGTTACGGGACAACGCGTCCTTGATACGTTCTTCCCTGTTGCAAAGGGCGGAAGTGCGGCGGTGCCTGGGCCGTTCGGATCAGGAAAAACAGTCATTCAGCAACAGATTGCAAAGTTTGCCGATGCGGACATAGTAGTTTACGTAGGATGCGGCGAACGCGGCAACGAGATGACAGATGTGCTGGTAGAGTTCCCGGAGCTAGTAGATCCCAAGACCAAGAGGCCGCTTATGGAAAGGACGGTACTTGTAGCAAACACCAGCAATATGCCAGTGGCAGCAAGAGAGGCAAGTATATATACCGGGATAACAATCGCGGAATATTTCAGGGACATGGGATACAGCGTTGCGATCATGGCAGATTCAACTTCCAGGTGGGCCGAGGCAATGAGGGAAATCTCGGCAAGGCTTGAGGAAATGCCTGGAGAAGAAGGATACCCGGCATATCTTCCAAAGAGGCTTGCAGAGTATTACGAAAGAAGCGGGAAAGTGGAATCGCTCAATGGAAAGGTTGGTTCGGTAACAATCATAGGCGCCGTGTCTCCGGCAGGAGGAGATATCTCCGAACCTGTCTCGCAGGGCACGTTGCGGGTCGTTAAGACATTCTGGGCGCTTGACGTTGCGCTTGCCTCTGCAAGGCACTATCCCTCCGTAAACTGGCTCAATAGCTATTCGCTATACCTCGACGCTCTCAAGGACTGGTACGTGAAGAACGCTGGGGAAGGCTTCGTGAATGATAGGATAAGGGCCATGAAGCTGCTTCAGCGCGAGGCAGAATTGAAGGACATAGTGCAGCTTGTCGGAGCAGATGCGCTTCCTGACAATGAGAAGGTGGTACTCGAGATAGGGAGGATGATAAGGGAAGACTTCCTAAGGCAGAATGCCTATGACGAGATAGACACATATACGAGCCTTGCAAAACAGAAGGTCATGCTTTCAACAATACTCTATTTTGGCGCAAAGGCCGATGACGCAGTAGCGCACCTGATAGAAGCAGACAAGATAACTAAGATGAAGGTGAGGGAGGAGATAGGCAGGCTGAAGAGCATCAAGGAGCAGGACATAGAGAAAGAGGAGAAGAAGGTAAAGGAGAATATAGACTCTGAGTTCAGGGCATTGCTGAAAGAGTACCAGGCACAGGTAGAGGAAGAGAAAGCGTGATATTATGAAATTCGAGATAGAATACAGCACCATAGAGAGCGTTGCAGGCCCATTAGTAGTAGTTGGAAAGACAAGAAATGCGCAGTACAACGAAGTAGTCAGGATTAGGACCGCTGACGGGGGAAGCAGGCTTGGACAGGTCCTTGAAACAAGCGATAAGTATGCAGTAGTGCAGGTCTTCGGTCCAACAGACGGCATAAATATCGATACAACATCAGTAAGCTTCCTGGGCGAGACATTCACAGTTGGAGTTAGCGAGAGCATGCTGGGCAGGGTCTTCAACGGGCAGGGAAAGCCCAGGGATACGAGTGCAGGGGTAGCTGCCGAGGAGAAAAGGGATATAAACGGGGCTCCGATCAACCCAACGGCAAGGGAGAAGCCGAGCGAGTTTATAGAGACAGGAGTATCTGCAATAGATGGCCTTGACACTCTTGTAAGGGGACAGAAGCTTCCGATATTCTCGGCTTCTGGACTGCCTCACAACCAGCTTGCGGCGCAGGTGACAAGGCAGGCCAATGTCAAGAACAGCAGCGAGGGCTTTGCAGTAGTCTTTGCAGGAATAGGGATAACCTACGATGACGCATCGTATTTCATAAACGAATTCAGGAAGACAGGGGCATTAAAAAGGACAGTTGCCTTCATCAACCTTGCAGACGATCCGAGCATAGAAAGAATCCTTACGCCAAGACTTGCATTGAGCACCGCGGAATACCTTGCATATGACAGGGGAATGCATGTCCTTGTCATACTTGACGACATGACAAATTACGCGGAGGCGCTGAGGGAACTGTCAAGCGCGAGGGAAGAAGTGCCGGGAAGGAGGGGATACCCAGGATACATGTATACGGACTTCGCAAGCATCTACGAACGCGCAGGGATAATCAAGGGCAAGAAGGGAAGCATAACGCAGCTGGACGTCCTTACAATGCCAAGCGATGATGTAACCCACCCCATACCGGACCTTACAGGATACATTACCGAGGGCCAGATAAACTTGAGCAGGGACCTGATGAACAAGGGCATCTATCCCCCAATACAGCCGCTGGGATCACTCTCCAGGCTCATGAACAATGGAATAGGACCCGGGAAGACAAGAGAGGACCACAGCGGAGTATCAAACCAATTATATACTTTCTATGCAAAGGCGCAGGACGCCAAGAGCCTCAGTGCGATAGTCGGTGCAGAGGCACTCAGCGATGAGGATAAGAGGTACCTGAAGTTCGGGGACGAATTCGAGGCAAGGTTCATAGGCCAGGGCACTTACGAGAGGAGGACCATAGAGGAGACCCTGGACATAGGATGGGACCTTCTCTCCATGCTGCCTGAAGGAGACCTCACGAGGATCAAGAAGGATTACGTGGCCAAGTATTATAGGAAAGGCAAGGGGAACGCATAATGGCAAGGCTCAACCCCACAAGGATAAACCTGATCAACCTCAAGAAGAGGGTAACCGTAGCGAGGAAGGGCTATGGCATACTTAAGAGGAAGAGGGAGGTCCTTGTGCTCGAGTTTCTCAAGATGCTGAAACAGTCTTCCGAGAGCAGGTCGAGGCTCAATGAATTGATACAGGAATCGTACAAGACAGTGGAAACCGCATCAACCTATGTAGGAGATTTCGAGCTTGAGGATGTTGCCTTGCACATGCGCGAAGCGCCGCCGGTAAAGATGCGGGTCAAGAACATCATGGGGGTGCGGATACCGCAAGTTGAGAGGATGCCGCCAAAGGCGGTTGAGCCTGAACTCCTTTTCTCAACCAGCCTTGCAGTGGATGACATAAATGACACCTTCACAAAGGCGACAGACTTCATAATAGCAGTAGTGCAGAGGGAGCAAGGACTAAGGAGGCTTGTGCTGGAGATAGACAAGACTAAAAGACGGGTCAATGCCCTGGACTACAAGGTAATTCCAGGAATGCAGGCGCAGCAGAGGTACATAAGGATGCGGCTTGAGGAGATCGACAGGGACACTTTCTCCGCGCTGAAGCATGTTAAGAAGAAGCTTGCGCAAGCCAAGCGCTGATTACCATACTTATCTTCGGTGGAGCGATGCATAACGCAGTGTTGTATAGCGGCGGGAAAGATTCTACTTTTGCGCTCCACAGAGCCGTAGAGAGCGGGGTCCAGATAGACCTTCTTATCACTATGATGAGCAAGAACAAGTCAAGCTACATGTTTCATTACCCTAACGTGAAGTATACAAGGCTGCAGGCTGAAGCACTGGGCATCGGCCAAGTATTCTGCGATACCGAAGGAAGGAAGGAGGAGGAGCTTGCGGACCTGGAGCGTGCGCTGATTGAAAATGATGTCGGGACGCTTGTCACCGGGGCCACATACAGCAAGTATCAGGGAGACAGGATAAACAACATCGCAAAGAAGTTGGGCATAGAGCATATGGCGCCGTTATGGCACATTGACCCGCTGGAGGAGCTGGGCGGTATCGCGGCCTATTACAATGCAATAATCACGTCTGTAAGTGCGGAAGGCCTTGATGAATCGTTCCTGGGGAAGCGGATAGACAGGGGAATCATAGAAAAACTTCAGGAAGCGAACAGGAAGCATGGCATAAACATGCTTTTCGAGGGAGGGGAGGCGGAAAGCTTTGTGCTTGATGCCCCGCTCTTCAAGAAAAGAATCGAAGTAGTAAAGGCCAGGACAGAGTGGAACGGAGTAAGCGGCTTTTACTTAATAGAAGAAGCACGGCTCTCTGAGAAATAGCGCGCGATGGGCTCAGATATTGGTTATGTAGTGCTTCAGCAGTGAAACTGTCTATCTGAGCTTACTAAACTCTCCCGGTTTGCATTTAATTTGCTCTTCAAGAAGCTATAATCTCCTGGGTTTTTGCTTGCCTGGAGAATCTTGGCTGACTTAAACGCTTTGCATTTAACACCTGCAAAGATATATTATATTAGTCGTCTATACTATATCGCTTTTTGTAGCAACCAGCACAGGTGAAGAGATTGGACACCAATATACTCTCCAGATTCAGCCAGTATGCAGAAAATGCCATTGAGGAGGAGAACCCCACTGCGCAAATGCTGACCCGGTCGGGGAAGAGGGTCATAAGGCTTAATATTGGAGATCCTGCAAAGTTCTTTCCGACACCAAAGTATATGGTAGACGCATACATCAATGCGTTAAAAGAAGGCAAAACGGGCTATTGTGATCCTGAAGGTATATTAGAATTAAGGGAGGCTGTTTCAAACAGGTACAAGCGCATCTACAACGTAGATGTTAATCCCAATGACGGTACTTTTATCACACACGGAGTTAGCGAAGCCCTGATATTCCTGAATTCGATCCTTGTCAATCCGGGAGATCGTGCAGTCATGTTCAAACCGTACTACGCTGTTTGTTATAGCGGTTTTAGGGTATTTGGAGGGGAACCGATTTTCCAGGAATACCAGGAAGATAGGGAATGGGACGTTGATACGGACGACCTTGACAGGAAGATAAAGGCCGCGAAGAAAGACGGAAAAGTTGTGAAGTACCTTATGGTAACAAACCCTAGCAACCCCACAGGCATGGTCCTTGACAGAAATGTCATAGAAAGGATAGCAGACATTGCAAACAATAATGATCTCGTACTTATAAGCGACGAGATATATGATGAGGTGGTTTACAATGGTGCAAAGTTTACAAGCATATCACAGATAGCAAAGGGTATTCCACACATAATATTCAATGGAGCTTCGAAGGATCTCGATGCTACAGGATTCAGAATAGGTTTTGTTGTAGTTCCTGGTGACGATGCAGTTTCAAAGGTGCTTAAGAAGAGTATCTATGATTTTTGTGCAATTAGGTTGTGCGCAAGCACTCCGGCACAGTACGCCGTAACAGAAGGCATAAACAACATTATAGAGCATAGGAAGAGCATTGATTATTTCATAAGGGAGATAGAGGATAGGGCCAATTTTGCTTCCAAGATGATAAATGATAGCGACTATATGCACGTCATACCTCCCCGTGGGGCATATTATTTATTTCCGAAGCTGGATATGGAGAAGCTGGACCTGGAGAATGACAAAGACTTTGTTCACAAGCTGCTAGAAGAGGAAGGCGTGCTGCTCACAAGGGGATCTGGATTCGGCGGGGAAGATCATGTAAGGCTTGTTGCATTGCCGCCGAAGGAAACTCTTGCCAGGGCTATAGAAAAGATAGATAGATTTTGCAGTAGACATTCCAAGTGACTTAATTATTTCTCTTTCTCTTGTAGACACGGTACTCAAATTCTGGGAAGATTTCCTTGCGTTCAACCGACCATTTACTGGCATCTATTCTGGGAAAATATTTATCGCCTTTGTAATCCCCTTTAATTAGCGAGACGTAAAGCTTATCTGCTATGTTTATCGTCTGGCTGAATATGCTGGCTCCGCCTATCACATATACATCGCGGCCGTATTCTTTTGCAATCTTGAGTGCT
>JAJZJB010000018.1 GCA_021810375.1 Microcaldota archaeon | reverse complement strand
TATTGTGTTCTGTCCAAAATATAGAAGGCATATCTTAGTTGGAAAAATAAAGAAGAGGTTAGATGAGATTATGGAAGACGTTGCACAAAGGAATGGCTGGGAGATAATATCAAAAGAAGTAATGCCAGACCATGTGCATCTCTTTGTTTCTGCCGATACGCAATCAAGACCTCATATAGTCGTAAAGAGATTTAAAGGCAGAAGTTCAAGATTCCTCCGCAACGAATTTCCCGAACTTCTTAAAATGCCAACACTATGGACTCATTCATATTTTATATCGACCGCTGGTAATGTAAGTGCCTCAACAATCAAAAAATATATAGAACAACAATGGGATAGAGTATGAAACAAAATATGCTAATTATCTTCGGCGTAATTTCAATACTTTTGGGTTTGGTAATCTTTATTAGCAGTGCAATTTCCTACCTTAATAGAGCGTGCAGCTGTCCTGCACAAATTGTAGGACAACCTCTAATACCTTGTTGCACAGACTTATCTGCAATCTATCTCATAGGTCTAGGCATAGTTCTTGTAGCAATCGGGTTTCTATTAATAGTAAAACTGTTTTATAAAAAGTGACAGAATGATTCTAACCTTCAAAATAAAGCATAAAAGGGATTTCTCTTCAGAACTGCGCAAGGCAAAACAGATTGCAGAATTCGTACTAATCCATAAGACCCGTTCTTCAAAAGACGTTAAACAATTCTGCCTGAAGTCTGCAATTGCAAATCAAATACTTAGAAAGTATGGAAACAACAAAACACTTAAGAATGTCAATAGAGTAAAGCTCACCATCCCTTCCCAGTCTGTCAATGTGGATAAAGAGAAAAGAGTAATAGAGATTTCATGCCTGAAATTCAAAACTCAGTATAATTTCAGAAATGACTTTGAAAAAATAAATCAGATAGAGCTTGACAATGAGTATGCCTATGTCTCAGTCAGCATAAAAGAACAACCTCAGATAACGCCAAAGGTATGGATTGGTGTTGACAGGAACACAACAGGACATATCGCAGTTGTAGCCAATCCTTCAACAGAAAAGGTATGGAAACTCGGTAAGGAGGCACTTCATGTCCACAATAAATACAAAGACATTAGGAAAGACTTGCAAAAGAAGGGCAAACTGCGACTCGCCAAGAAGATAAAGAACAGAGAGTCAAGGATAATTAGAGACCTCAACCATAAGATTGCAAAGGAGATAGTCAACATTGCAATCATAAACAATGCAGGAATCAAACTTGAGCAACTTGATGGAATCAGGAACAGCAGGAAACATACAAGGAAGTTCAACTACAGTCTGCACAGTTGGTCGTTCTATCAGTTGCAGAATTTCACAGAATACAAGGCTAAATTATGCGGAATACCACTAACCTATGTAGAGCCTAAAAACACGTCGAAAGAGTGTTCAAGGTGTGGAAACATAGGGATTAGGGATTCAAAGAAATTCGTGTGCCATTCGTGTGGACACGTTGACCATGCAGACGCAAATGCGTCATTCAATATCGCTTTGCGTCAACCAATAAACAGCAACATAGGTCAATTGAACACAGACAGGGATGTGTTCAAGGGCAGCACTGATACGCCCAGAGGCGATAGTCTATGAATGATAGAAACGCCGAACTAAAAGGAACCTCCTATCCTTCAGATAGGAGAGGATGTCAGATGCATCTATCCGTTTTATGTCCATATGTAAATTTCCCGGCATGCCAGATAGCACCGGCTGCCTCAAAGAGTAAGCCATATATATCAGTTATTAGATATCAATTACTAGATATCGGATAGGTGATAGCATGAAACATGGCGATAGTGAAAGAGAGGATGGGGATGGATGGCACCGAAACCCATGGAATTTCGAGCGCTTTGGTAATGATTGGAGAATGAGATTCGGGCAGAGAGGGTGGCTCAGGCCGTTGGTATTCAGGCTGCTTGAGGAAAAGCCCATGAATGGCATAGAAATTATGAACCGCATGCAAGAAATGAGTCAG
Source organism: Microcaldota archaeon (assembly GCA_021810375.1). Lineage (GTDB taxonomy): Archaea > Micrarchaeota > Micrarchaeia > Micrarchaeales > CABMGC01 > JAKAVK01. Next base: position 12,137 of record JAJZJB010000018.1, on the reverse strand, counting down.
GGATGGTGGAGGCCTTCTCCGGGATCAATCTATCCGTTATTGGATACTCTAGCAACTGAGGGGCTGGCAAGGAAGCGGCAGGACGGCAGGTACGAATTGACGCAGGAATATAGGAAGGAGAGGGGCCCTGCAAGCCAGGTGGACCAGGTACTTGCAAGCATGGAGAGCGAGGTTTCTTATCTCCAGGAGTTGGCGCAGAGCAACAGGAAGGAATTCGAGGAGCACAAAAAGAAGATAATGGAGATAGCGCAGAGGCTCTCTAAGTTGAAATGACGGTGCACATATGGCCGATGTAATAAAGGTGAGCGGATTAGGCAAGAAGTACGGCTCATTTACTGCGGTGGACGGGATCTCATTTAGCGTCAAAGAGGGTGAGATCTTCGGTCTGCTGGGGCCGAATGGCGCCGGAAAGACCACTACCATCAAGATGCTTACGACATTGCTGCCGCAGACATTCGGGGAGGCGACGGTGTCGGGATTCGACATTAGGAAGAAGCAGAAGGATATTAGGAAGATAATTGGGATAATATTTCAGGATCCCTCGCTCGATGACGAGCTTACCGGAAGGGAGAACCTTGAATTCCATGCAATACTCTACAACATAGGCAAGGAGAAGCGCGACAGGAAGATAGGAGAGGTGCTCAGGCTGGTGGAGTTGGAGGATAAGGCAGATGAGTTTGTGAAGAACTATTCCGGAGGCATGAAGAGGAGGCTAGAGATAGGCAGGGGCCTTATAAACGATCCTAAAGTACTCTTCCTTGATGAACCTACGGTGGGCCTGGATCCGCAGACACGAAGGCACATATGGGAATATATCAAGAGGTTAAACGAGACCCACAAGACTACACTTATACTCACTACCCATTACATAGAAGAGGCTGATTATCTCTGCAGCAGGGTAGCATTTGTCGACCATGGAAAGATTGTTGCGCTCGATACTCCCACCGCGCTGAAGAACAAGCTAGGGGGAGATGTAATATCGGTGCAACTCGGCAAAAAGAATGGAGACAGTTTCATTAAGGCCCTTGGGAAGCTTAAGTGGGTTAAGACGATGTCGCATCACTATGATTTCATTGACCTGACTGTGGAGGAAGGGGAAAGGAAGATACCTGACGTAGTCATCCTGGCGAGGGAACACAGTGCTGAGATTGCATCGGTAAGCCTTCACAAGCCCAGCCTTGAGGATGTATTCATACATTATACCGGCAAAACCATACGTGACGAGGCGGGAAATGAGATGGAGGGCATGCGCGCGCGCTTCAGGAGCAGGTCTATGAGGAGATAGTCATGGATACGAATGCGATATACGTACTCTGGCTCAGGGACATCAAGAGGTTCATAAGGGCAAGATCAAGGATTGTTGGGGTTCTCATGATGCCGATAATATTCCTGCTTGGACTAGGGCTGGGGCTTGGGAGTCTGGTCAATCTCGGCAATGGCGCCAGCTATTTTGAGTTCATAGTCCCAGGGATAGTAGGCATGACACTGCTCTTTACGTCGATATTCACAGGGTCTGCCGTCCTATGGGACAGGCAATTTGGATTCCTCAAGGAAATCCTCGTGACCCCAAATTCAAGGACATCGATAGTTGTGGGCAGGATCCTCGGTGGCGGAACCACAGCGGTGCTGCAAAGCATACTCGTGGTAGTGATAGCCATAATCGTAGGATTCCACATGACCTTGTCGATAGCCACGCTGATGGTGCCCGTATTCATGGCATTGATAGCGTGCACGTTCATAGGCCTTGGGCTTACCCTGGGCTCCATGATAAACGATTTCCAGGGCTTCCAGCTAGTGACGAGTTTCTTCACGATGCCGCTCTTCTTCCTTTCCGATAGCATCTTCCCTGCGTCTGCCCTGCCTGCAGCGGTAAGATACATCATATACCTTAATCCATTGACTTACGGTGTCGACGGATTGAGGAACGCGCTGATAGGCTCGGGAGCTTTCCCGATTTGGCTGGACTTTGTGGCCATGTTGATATCGTCAATAGTAATGGTTGCCATAGCGGTATATGCATTCAACAGGACAGATGTGGGCTGATCATCCTTTTCGATACTTGTTATTGTAGTTCCTGTATAGCACAAACGCCTCTCCAAGGAGCAGCCCGGCCGTGAATGCGAGCAACAGGTCCGCGCCGTACACTATCGGAGTGCTCTCGAATGCGCTAACTGCCGCAAATATTGAAGATATCGAAGTGGCTTCGTTGTATGCGGGATTGAGCAGGAAATCTATGCTTATCCTTATTACGAACGCAACAAGCCAGAGTATGGTTACCTCGTTTGATCTCTTGTACATAACTTTTCCGGCCTTCTCAAACAGGTTGGCCCTTTTTCCGAACAGCAGCCCGAGCGCTATGCCTGCTAGAGCAACTGCTGCAAGCACAGCGTCCTGCCACAGCAGTAGGCCCAAAACAAGGAACGCGGTAAGGACCATATAGATCACAGGGCGCATAAAAAGGCTTGTTACAGAGTATTTGGTGCCTTTCATGCCACGCCATGCCATCCTTGCAATGAAGAAGGAAATTATGGCCACCACTATAAAGTCTTCTGATATAGGCATGCTGGAAGATTGAGATGTCCATTTAATATGCGTTATGGCATATCGCAGCAGGGTGTGGTTCTTAAGCGTTGCCATCTTAATAGCATATGAAAATTAGGTGCTTAGGAGGAATGCTTATGTTGCTTAAGAGAGGAAGCAAGAAGGCAAGGGGAAAGCTGCAGTCGGCCATGGAATACCTGATGACATATGGATGGGCCATATTGGTGATCGGGCTGATACTGGGCACATTGTATTTTCTGGGTGTGTTCAACACCGCTAATCTTGCACCAAGGGCTCCGCCAGGAGCGTGCACTATCTACAGGCCTGAAGGCCCTGGATCAACAGCCAACCTAAACCTTGAGGGAACATGTGGCGATGTATACCCGCAATTCATCCTCCAGTCCCGTGGCGTTGGAGATTACGTTGATGTGCATGGATCAAGTAGCCCAGCCAGCATCCTTAACGTCCAAACAAATAACATAACGATAACGGCATGGGTAATGGTCATAGGCTCACCGTATCATGACATAGTTGACAAGGAGGACCAGTACGGGATGAAGATAGACTACAATAACTATCCGCATTCGTGCACGCCAAGCAACGCACTGGGATTCTGCCTGGAGTGGGACACCACTGGCAGCTGGATCGGGCAGAGTTTCCCCATACCTGGAGCCGGCTTTGGCAAGTGGATGTTCCTTGCAGTTACAATGCAGGGAGATGAGAAGTTCTGGTACGCTAACGGGCAGATGATAGGCAATGCGATTGTGCCCGGCACAATCTCGTACGCAGACTCTAATTTTACCATAGGGGCGATCTCAACCGGATACAGCGGCTATGGGGAGGCAGAATGGTTTAACGGATCGCTCTCAAACGTGCAAGTTTATGATGCAGCGCTGACGCCCCAGGAGATCCAGTCGCTTTATGCAGAGGGCATAGGAGGACCGCCGATAAACCTGCCGGAAACCATAGGCTGGTGGCCCCTCAACGGCAATGCAAATGACTACAGTGGCAATGACAACACAGGATATATAGTGAACCAGACTTCGATAGACACGTGGGTGCCCAACTACCCTACTCCTTGATCCGCATCGAGCGTGCAGCCTGTGTGCCTCTCCACCGCAGCTTGCCATTGAGGTCGTATGCCTTTGCAGTGCTTGCATTGAAGACTTTGCGCCTGAATAGCGGCATTGTCCAGTCATCCCTGTCGTTCACACTTACCCCAGTTATCAGGCTATTGTAAGCGGGCATTACGATAAGTTTTATCCTCTTGTTGAATCTTGCGTATTCGTTTGGAGCGCCCTTACCGGCTCCGGCGACAAGCCAGCCCTTTGAGGCACGTCCTTCCGCATTCACCGCGATGTGCGAATGCCCTGCTATTATGTAGTCCTTTTTCATCGCGGCCTCGGAAGGCATCCCGTTGCCGTGCAGCAAAGCGATTCCATCAATGATGAGCTCGTTTACCGGAAACAGGCTTATGCCTATGCGCTTCAAGATTTCGGAGAGATGCGCGTCGTGGTTTCCCCTGACTATGGAGACATCTATGTCCCTGAAGGCATGGAAGAATGATGCGATGGCCTCGAATTCCTCCCGCGGTGGATAGCCTATGCTTTCCTTTATGTCGCCGAGAAGCACCAGTCTCCTTGCCCTGTTCTTCTTGTATGTCTCAAGAAGATCCTGTGCCATCCGCTTTGTAGCGTTGGTAAAGTGGATTCCGGATCTTGCAAGCTTGAACTCATTGCCTATGTGGAGATCGCTTGCCACAAGGATGCGGCCCGTCTTTATCATCAGCGCTGGGCTCCCCCTTATGAAAGAAATTTTCATAAATTGAAGATGGCAAGATAAGCATATAAGTATCAGTATGGCATAGTTAGATGATGTTATGGCCTCAGCGGGATCGGTTGGGATAGGCAGGATATACGGCATACCCATTGAGCTCAACTGGATCTTCGTGCTCATGATACTTTTCTTCTTCCTGCTCTCCCCGGCTTTTGGAATAATACTCATTCTGCTTTTCGTCTGTGTGCTGATACATGAGCTCGCACACTCAGTCACCGCGATAAGGAACAGGGTGAAGGTCAGCAGGATCGTGTTACTGCCTTTTGGAGGCGCATCCGTAATAGACACTACAAAGATAAACTCGCGCGTGGAGTTCAATATCTCTATAGCGGGACCGCTGATGAGCCTCTTCCTCGGCGGCGTATTTGGAATTATAGCAGTAGTGCTGCCTCCAGGGCCCATAGAACAAGTAGTGAATGAGCTCTTCATCCTTAATATATTCCTAGGAGCTTTCAACATAATACCGGCATTCCCAATGGATGGCGGGCGCATCTTCAGGAGCTGGCTGGAGAAGAAACGCAGTTTCTACGACGCCACCATGCTCACTGCAGCGGTAAGCCGGGTGGTGCTTGCGATAATCATATTAACAACAATAGGATTTGCGCTTTTCTATACTTCATACTCCCTGGGATACCGTGTGTACGTGGTGGCTATTACACTTATAATAGTGGTTTTCCTCTATGGCGGACTTCAGGCAGAGGTGGGCAGTGTCAGCATACGCAAGGAAACAGCAGGGATGAAGGTAGGGGCAGCGGCAAGCAAGCATTTCACATATATGGAGCCTGATGCAACCATTGAGGAGCTTTATGAGAAGGTCAGGAGTTCCGGCGATCACACGATAATAACAAAGGTTGGCGATTCCTATGGCATAGTAAACCTGGCCAGGGCGAAGAAGGGCGTTGTTTACACGGTCTCGCAGATATCTGTGCCCATAATCACCATAGACGCAAATGCTTCAGTTTCGGACGGGCTCTCAAAGCTCACTGCTGCTGACGTAGGCATAGCTGCAGTCAAACGGGGCAGGACGCTTGTCGGAGTGCTCTCTTACCAGCAGCTGCAGACACTGATTTCCCTGCATATGCTCCAGAAGCGCAGGGAAAAAGCCTCTGCTAGCCCGGGTTGAGGACTGCGTAGCAGGAGTCCACCGGATAGTTAAATGTGGACCCTATGAATTCTATTAGAGGAGTTGAGACTACATAGAGTATCAGCATTATTACGGCAGCTATGACAAGGCCGATTGCCCACCCTTGCATGGTGGATCTGTGCTGTCCTGCGCTCGGGAGGAGGTGGCTTCCGGCCCATAGGATTCCGCCCATGATGAAGAGGAGAAGCGCGAGGATCCCTATGATGAATTGTATCTGGTAAATGATCCTGCAGAGCTCTACCACTATGGTGTTTACGCACACGTAGCAGGAAGTAGCTCCCGCACTTATGCAGCCGCTGCTGCAGCTTACCGCAAGCTCGCACTGTTGGCCTAGCGGGCATGTGCCTGACTGGCACACCCCTGACTGCGCTGTTACAGTTCCGCATGCAGTGTTAGGCGCTGCTGATATCGATGGTATGATGACTGGAGACAGCATCGCGGCAATAATGAGTGCTATATATGCGTATTTGCGCATCTGCACACCGCTAGAAAATCTCCCCAACTATGGCAGTGACTCCGCCCTTGAGGCTATATGAGTCTATGCCGAATCGCGCTTTGAGGGCCTTTACCACGACACCGGAAGTGTTTCCATGATAGCATGCGAATATGGATCCTTTAAGCGATTCAATGTCTTCATTATTGCCTTCGATTAGACTGCGTGGATGCACCTGCACGGCTTTGCCTGTGTCTAGTTCCAGGAGATTCGCTATGTAATCCAGGGGCTCGCTTCCCAGCCAGACTAATTTGACTCCCCGGTCCTTGAGCATCTCCGTAGCTTCCTCGAAGTCCACTTCCTTGACCCCGTTTCTCTCTTGCATGATAATTAAACATGCATTGAGGTATAAAAGCATTTTGCGCATCGGCATGTTGGCGCATATAGCCGAAGCTGGTGATGCTTGGCTTAAAGCAAGCCCGGCATAAAAGATAAAGATATAACCTTGCAGCCTTGATTAGGTAGCGTATGGATTACAGGCTCAGGTGCTCCAGATGTGCATCGTACTCCAGAGATAACACCCGCTTCAGATGCAGGTCGTGCGGATCGGTGCTAGAGGTAGAGTATAATTACAGGTCACTTGCATTGCCCGACAATTTCAGGAGCTTGCGCATCAGCAATGGGAAGTACGTACCATTCTTCCCTGTCGAATCACTGCGCGCAGGGCTTGGCGAGGGCGGGACCCAACTCTTGCAGAGGCATATGCGCATCACTAAGGGAATAAAGCTTTACCTGAAGATGGAGACCAAGAATCCGACGCGGTCTTTCAAGGACCGGGGCTCTTCGGTGGAAATAACCAAAGCGCTTGATTTCGGATTCGATAGGGTTGTATGCGCCTCTACGGGCAACATGGGCATGTCTATAGCGCATTATGCGAAGGTGATGGGCATAGGTGCCACCATATTCATAAGTGCTAACGCAAACAAGGCAAAGGTCGCGAAGATAAGGAAGTACGGCGCGAGGGTAGTGCGCGTGGACAAGGACTTCAATGAAGCTCTTAGGAAAGCCGAGGCTTTTGCGCTGTCTGAATCCGCATTCGTATGCGGTGACTACCATTTCAGGAAGGAGGGGCAAAAGACCGTTATTTACGAGATACTTGAACAGATGAGGTATGATGTGCCCGATTTCATCTTCGTCCCGGTGGGCAATGCCACATTGCTCTCTGCGATACACAAAGGGCTTATGGAGTTCAGGATGCTGGGATGGATAGACCGGCTACCTAGGATTATTGCTGTGCAATCGGAAGGCTGCGACCCGCTGGTCAGGGCCTATGGCAGGAAGAGCAGGATAAGTTATATGGTTCCCAACACAGTAGCTGATGCGATAGCGGTTGGATACCCTACATTCGGCACACAGGGGCTCATGGCATTGAGGGATACAAGAGGCGATGCTATCCGCGTGCCGGACCATAAAATAACAGAAGCAGTGAGGCTGCTGGGAAAGGAGGGCATCTTCGCAGAGACAGGGGGTGCGGCTGGCTTTGCAGGTTTGTTGGAGATGCGCGGCTGGAAAGGGCGGTTGCTGGAAGGAAAGAAGGTCGTGGTTGTGGTTACAGGCAATAATGAGCCAAGGGGTAGGATATGGTCTTAGTCTCGGAAAGAAAGACCATGAAACTCCATGAACTTGAGCTGGTCATCAGAAGATGCCCAGTCTGCCTGAAAGACACCGAGCAGGACTCTTTCTACGTGCAGAACCCGGATTTCAGTGTTGAAGCCATGACGCCGACTACACCGCAATTCAAGGTTGAGGTGATTCCGAAGGAGGAGCACGCCATGAACTGGTACATAGTGGCCAAGTGCAGGGAATGCGGTTACCTGTACAAGGTTACAGGCATACCGCAATACAAGCTCAAGGAGCTGAAGCAGCCAAAAGTTATAGATGTAGAGCTTGCGCTCTTCTGCTGTGACATATGCTACAATGACGAAGCTAAATATGAAAATGCGGATATTTTCATAAGGCTTAGCGAAGGCAAGAATGCCTACCTGTGCGAAAGGCATGCAGCAGAGGCGGAAAAGGAAAAGGCAAGGGATGGCTCGTACTCCTCCCTGCTCAGGAAGTTCAATGTCTGGAGGATAAATGATGCAATGCCTAAAGCCGTCCAGCTTGCAGATAGAAGGGTGGTGGCCCTTGTCGGAGATCGCGGATATATGGAGCAGATACTCAAGGAGCTGGCTAGCGGGGAGGCTGAGCTGCAGGATCTTGTAGATGCATTGAAAGGGAGGGGCTCTATACACAAGACCCCCAAGCTCATTGAATTACAGGTCAGGTCCCTTCAGGCCCTAGGCCTGGTAATGGAAAGGCATACTGGCAGCGTGTTCAGGAAGAGGTATGTGTCCTTGACATATATCGGGGAGCAGGTGGCTGACAAGATTGGTCAGTAGATCCGCTTACCCCAAATAAACATATCGTCCTTAAGCTTCTTTGCCCTTGCCTTCTGCACGGAGATTACCAGCACGCCGGTATTATATGTAGGTACATCGGCGAGCTCTTCAATTGGTACTTTTAGGTATATTGATGCAATAGCCCTGGTAACTCCGCCATGTGTTACAATGAGGACGGTTTTTCCCCTGTACTTTGCGTATATCTTCCGCAGGAAAAGCCGCATGCGGCTTTTCACCTCTGTAAGGCTCTCTCCGTCTATCGGCTTATACTCCTCGAAGGGAAGCCCGCTCTTGTCGGCAGCTTCCTTAAGCAGCATATATGGTTTTCCCTCGAATATGCCTCCCGCCCGCTCCCTGATCTCCTTTGCGTAATAGACAGGGGAGTTATGGAAGCGTATTATCTCCTCTGCTGTCTGCTTCGCCCGCCTGAGGTCGCTTGAGAATATGACGTCTATATTCTCGCTTTTAAGTTTAAGCCCGAGCGACCTTGCCTGGATCCTGCCGTTCTTGTTCAGGGTCGTATCCAATGATCCCTGGAGCACACCCTTCACATTTGCCTCTGTTTCACCATGCCTTACTATTATAAGTTTCAATTATTACACCGCTTCGCGCAGTTTCCGTACCACTTTCGCCTCGTCTGCGCCAATTCTGCTTTTTATATTTGAGACAACGGAATTTATCCCTTTATCTATCTCGTCTGCAGACTGCAAGAGCATGGAGATGGTCCTGGAGTTCTGGCTGAGCCTGTCATAGTATCTCGCAAACTCCTTCCTTCTCATGAGGCTCCTGCTTGCAAGGTCAAGCTTCCTTATAGCCTTGATCTCATCAAGGAGGGTCCCGAATACCGTGCTTACGGACCTATTGAAACGCCTTTGCCAGTCGGCCACGTCTTCTATTGCTGCTTTTATTGCATCCCTCTGCTGCGGAATCGAGACCCGCTTCCTGAATTCATCGAATTCCTTCTCCCTTATCTCAATATACTTCTTGAACAGCATCTCGGACATGGCCTTGGTTGTGTCAGGGCCCAGCCTGTTAGCGCCCTTGGAGAATACGGCATCGTAGTCCAGCTTCTTGGCCCTGTCCTTTAACACGCCATAAGCTTCGTTTATCTCTTCGGATTTCTCCTTGGCTGCACTTTCTTCGCTTACATCGGGATGATATTTCTTGATCATCTTTACATATGCTTCGCGTATCGCCTTCTGGTCATTGGTATATTTTATGCCAAGTGCCCCGTAGTAATCTCCTGTAGAAATCTTGCCTATGTCTATCCCGAACTTCTTTGCGTCTGACCTGAATCTGCTCTCGATGCTTTTTGTGTCATTAGTAAGGCGATTGACTTTGCCCTCCATTCGCCCTTCATTGAGCTCCTTCAGCCGTTCCGCAACTCCGTCCAGAAATCCCATGGTATCATTTGAGCAGTTATAGGGTTATTTTCTTTAGTATCTCGGAGCAGGCGCTTTCAGATAGTCTTTTGGGGATCTTATTTACGAAGAGTTTTGCGCCATTAAGCCTTATGTCCTTGTGTTTTCCCACCTTCCCATCCTTTATCGCATCACGCAGGAACGCTTCGATGTCCTTGTACTTGTTCTTCTCGATTACATATATGGAGGAATCCCTGAGCACCATGCCGATATTGTCCTTGTGCTGCTTTAGGAAATTCTCCGAAGCCTCGCGCATGAACACTTCCGGCCCCCTGATCAGGCGCGTCCTGGGGCTGTGCTCCGGGGCTATCAGGAGTATGTTGCCATAGCTTCCGGATATCCAGGGTATGGCCATGTGTATGCCATAGTCGTAACGCGAAGCCATCTCAATTATCATATTTGCGACCTTCCTGAGCTGCGGCCATAATATATCTTCTGTCTTATCAGGCACCTTGGTGGATATCAGATAAAACGCGAATCCAGACTCCTTGATGAATTTGCTGGAGATGCTTGCTGCCGAAAGCGCGGAAAACCCGTAGCCGTAGAAGCACTTGATGCTTGGGTCTTTAACGAAGGCTCTTGACACAAGTATGAATCTTGACAGCGATTCCAATGACACTCCTGCAGCGACATTCCTGTTCGGGTCAACTGGGTCGATCACCACAAACTTTGAATTGAACCGTTTTGCTATGGCGTTATCGCTTAGCCTTCCTTTTGTCTTTGGATCCAGTATGATCGGAAGGGTGAATTGCGATGCATTGTCAAGCAGCTTTAATAGCGACCCGTAATGGTATACCAGTATCTCGCATAGGTATCCCGGGAATCCGCCCACCTTTACCTCCGCCCCGTATATGTGATGCGCCTTCAGCAACTGCTTCAGCACCCTCGCATCGTCGCGCTGCTTCCCAGATAAGTTAGCGTTTATGAAATCGGCATGCAAGGGTGTCCTATCCACTGTTGTACCCATTTCCTCTATGCTGTCTATCTTAAGTGCTGGCACCAGGTCTATCCTTACGTCAAGCTCGTCGAGGTAAAGGCGCACATAGGGATGCTCTGCGTATTTTATCTCGTAGCGGTCCCTTTTCCCATTTGCCAGGGCCTTTCCATATGCAAGACCCTTCCGTACCAGCTCGCCGGAATCTGTCTTCTTCTGGAATAATACAAAGATATCGACATCTGAATCGCCCTTCAGGTTTGTTTCGCGTGCTATTGACCCTACGACCTTGAGCTCGACCCCTTTGTCAACTATGTTCCTCAGCCTGTGCATGACTGTGTTTATGCTGGCCGTGGTTGCATTCATCTCGACCTTGCTGGGCTTAACCTCTGATAATACCTTCCCAAATACACGCTCGGCGCGTTTTATCTTGCTAAGATCCATTCCCAATCAGCCCTTTGCCTGTGCCTGTTTCTCTTGCTTGCCAGGTTGCTTATTCATCTGTATGCCAAGATATGCAAGCTTGTATCCTATGGATGCAAATAGAAAGAGCACGATTACTTCTATTGCCGCATATGTGCCAGTAGTTGCCGTACTCTGGAGGTTGCTCGAGAGGGTGCTAACGGAACTATTTATGGTATTTCCGCCGCTCGGGCTTATCAGTGCTATGTCATTCAGGTTACTGCTTGCACTTACATATATCCCATACCCTAAAAGCAGGGAAAATAGGATTATTATAACTCCCAGGCCAATCAGGGCATATCCAAGGTATGTCGTTGCTGCCATGCGTACGCGCCGCTATTACTTCCCAATGCAAAGCTTATAACGCTTGTGAGGTAAAGTCTATCTAAACGGGCTCGTGGCTCAGTAGTAGAGCGTTCCGTTCGCAACGGAAAGGTCGCGGGTGCGATCCCCGCCGAGTCCAAATCCTCTTATCCAAGCGGTATTGCATCGAAAACGGCGTCGAGCGGGTCTGGGTGCGGAGACGGTGTTGAGATGCAGGCCGTAAAAGGTTTTGCGTGCGAACACGGCACGAAAACCGCATACACGTTATTAAAAAGAGACTTGGAAGCGCAGCTTCCATATCTGCCTAAACATTACTTGGTGGATATTCGTAAACAGGTAACCGCGCAGTTCGTAAAGCGGTTCAAGCGTAGCCGTATTCCCAAATACGGAGCATTGAACAAGGGCTTTACCGAGCAAGAAGTCGGGGCGTTCTTCAGGGCGATTGACAGCCCGAAGTTCCACCTGTTATTTTCTTATCAGGCGCAGCTTGGCCTTCGCATAGGCGAGGCCATAAGGATAAGCCTGAAAGACATAAGGTTCGAGAGCAGGGAGCTAGTGGTCAAGACAGAGAAGGCGATGACTCTGGATACCTTGCTAATCC
>JAJZJB010000017.1 GCA_021810375.1 Microcaldota archaeon | reverse complement strand
AGGCCGAAGCTGAAGATGTTCCCGTTTGTAAGGGTTACCTGCGATGCGGGTTTTATCAGGAACGTATAGGCCACCAGGGCTTCATACGTGCCGTTGTTGCTGAAGATGGCATAGTACGAGCCTCCTGGAAGCGTGCTGCTGTTCATAGAATATCTTGGTGTTGGGAAGAGCGCACCGTATGCGGGCTGGTACGGGTACACGCCAATGGATGCATTGTATGCTATGTAGACTGCGCCTTTTCCCTCCAGCGCAGCGACTTTAGAGTAAAGCGTGTTTGCGGAATTGGAGCTGCTGCCAAGGGACTGATATGCAGAGAAGTTGAGCAGGTAGAAGTTGATCCGCTGCGAGGAGTTGTACTCGAATTCCAAGAAGCTCGTCTGATTCAGCGTGAGAGGCAATATTGCTGCCGTACTCCCGTTTACATAGACTTCGCTGCTGATGGTGTTGTTTGTTGTGGATATTCCGGCAAGAAACTGCTGGCCTGATTCGTATGCGGATATGCCTCCGAGCAGTACAAGGAGAAGTCCCAAGCCGAGGAGCCGCAGGTTCATGACCTATCATTTTCGGCGCAGTTATTTAAAGATGAGCGCTCCTACTATAGCAGGTGGCTAGATGGCGGAGAAGGTGCAGACTGGGGTAAGCGGCCTTGACAAGATGCTCTATGGCGGAATACCTGACAAGAGCATGGTTCTGCTAAGCGGAGGACCCGGAGCAGGGAAGACACTGCTCTCTTTTGAATTCCTGTACAGGAACGCGAAGATGGGCCACACGGGGGCGTTCTTTGCACTTGAGGAAGAGCCGGGGCAGCTGGTAAGCAACGTAAAGGCGGCATTCACAGAGTTGACTGATATAGACGATGTGCTGAATTCAGGAAAGCTCGTGATAAATGCAGAAACCCCCTCGGAGGACCTGATAAACGATTACGACGAGAAATCGAACTTCGAATTCGGGAAGGTCATGGCAGACATTGAATCCGTGATAACATCCACTAAGGCTGAGAGAGTTGTCATAGACTCGGTCTCGGTGCTTGACATAATGATAAGGAACCCAACGCTGTACAGGAAATACATGCTTGCAATGCTCACTAACCTGAGAAGGCTCGGGGTGACTGCGCTCATGACCATAGAGCTAGAGTCTCCGGAAAGGGACAAGCTCGTGTTCAAGCCCGAGTATTTCATATTCGACGGCATAATAGCCCTCTACCAGACAGGCGAGGAGTCGAGGAGAATGCTGGCCTCGGAGGTACTTAAGATGAGGGGCACAAGGCACAGCTTTGTAACCACACCGTATGACATCACCTCCTCTGGCTTCAGGCTCTTCGCGGCAGAGGACATAGCCCCTTATTGATCTGATTTGATGCAGGGCAAGACCAAGCAGGCATTTGATGCAGGGAAGGAGAACCAGATAAGGATGATGATCTTCGTAGCTGTCTGGATACTTGTAATAGCAATAGTGATATCGCTGCTCGCTCCAAGCGGCACGCCTCTCCAGAAGTGCACGCATGCATGGCTCTCGCAGAACAAGGAGCAGTGCCTTTACAGCCTTGCGCTGTCTTCCAAGAATGGCACGCTCTGCGCAAACCTCTCCAGCACTGATTCTGCTTCGTGTTATTTCGCAGTTGCAGAGGCAAGGGGCAATGTCTCCATGTGCGGAAAGGTCAATGATTCAAACGCATCTGCGCAGTGCACAGTGTTCGTAGCCAATGAAACCAACAACTTCAGGGACTGCTATGACTTGAAATCGACAGGAAGGTCTTACTGCCTGGACACAATGGCGCTCAAGGATTACAATGCCAGCCTCTGCTCAGGGCTCTCAAATTCCACGAACAGGAGCATATGCTCCTCTTCCATAAGGTTCTCAGACGCATTGAGGCTGGACAATGAGACTTATTGCAGCCAGGTAACCCAGAGCCCCAACCCGGTGATAACGTCATCGGTGCTTTATGACTCTGGCGCGTTGGGCTACGACAAGGTAGCTGGAAACCTCAGCGGCTACTCCGCCCTCATGGGCTTCTCGCAGCAGAACGTGCAGTTCACAGCAAGGGACTTCTGCTATTTCTCCTATGCAACGCAGTTCCAGAACGAGAGTTCCTGCAGCTTGATATCCAATGCCACGCTTAGCAATGCATGCACATATGCGGCAGTGCCGCGGCTGGCGCAGAGCAGCTCGAACAGCACGGGCACATTCAACTATACGCGCCTTCTTGATGCATGCGCTGCAGAGCCAGGGGCCAACCAGACCGCATGCATTGCGGTAGTAAAGACAGTTGATGCTGAGGATACCAGGAACGCAAGCTTGTGCGGCACTCTGGCAGGCAACTATTCGTACGAGTGCTATACCTCTATGGCGGAGAATTTCCTGAATGCGACATTCTGCGGGTACATAAAGAACTACTCAATATACAATGCATGCGTGCAGGACACTTACTACAACGCAACAGCGGCATCGAACGGCACCGCGGCATATCCGTAAAGGCATGATACCTTGCAAGGCATAGTACTCAATTCAAAGAGCCAGGGCAGGGAAGACCCCAGATACTGCATTTTTCTCACTGACGAGAAGAAGGTAATATCAGTAAGGAGCAGCGTGGCGCTCAAGCCCGGGGAGGGAATAAGGACCAACGATTCCTGGGATGCCATCAGGACGGTTGAGGTGGAGAGCAATCCGTCAGGCATGCAGGAACTTGAGGATTTCTCGGAACAGGTATCCGATGCCCTGCAAGGCAAGCCATATCTCACAGGTGACGGCAGGATAGACAACGTAACGGTGAAGATGTGGGAGAGGCTTAGGCTCTGCGGATACGTGCTTCTCAGGAAACTTGCCTTAGCGGCCCCGATAATAGTAAGGTTCCACAATGACGCTGACGGATCGAGCGGGGCGTATGGACTGTACAAATCGATAGGCGACCTGTCCGAGAGGAAACCCGGGATCAGGTATCGGCACAATATCTCCTGGATAATGCAGCAGAGCGTCTCGTACAGCACATATGACGCAGGAACAGACACGATGATAGCAAACTCTTATTCGTCAGTAGAGAAGCCGCTGCTGGTAATGATTGACTTCGGCACTGCGATGGAAAGCAACAACAGCATAGAACAGATCAAGGACAGATTCGACATAATCTGGATGGACCACCACCCGGTAGTGGAAGGCTTCGGATGGTCTGCACTGGAAAACTATGTGAATCCGTGGAACTTCGGCGGCGACTCGAATTATGCTGCAGGGTTCCTGGCCTGCGTCTTCTCCAAGACGTTTTCCAGAATAGACACGAAGGAGATAGAGAATGCATCGCTTGTCGGAGACTGCAGCCTTTATGCCTCGGCGAATTCTAAAGGTGCGGATCTCTCGCTTCTGCTCGACCTGATAACTAGCGACCCAAAAGTGGCGTTCGGGCCTGCAACTCCTAACGTGACCCCATATGAGATAGATAAACTTGTCGCAGATGAGGGGAGAAGGGCAGAGCTTGTGGGCTTCGCCAAGATGAGGCTCAGCGAGGTAATGGACATTGCGCTCAAGTCGATGAAGCGCTATCGGGGCGAATCTGCGGCCATATACGTGCTTGACTTCGAGGGACTGAGGGATGAGCAGTCGAAGTACCCGCTGCCCGGGAGATTCTCGTCGAGGCTGCTGGACAAGGTTGCCGAGATCAAGGGGGAGCCATGCATAGTAGTGGTGCATTCTGGAAGGTTCATCTCGATGCGGGTATCGAGGGAGCTCTCCGGCAAGGTGGACCTGGCTGCGGTGATAGCTAGCATAAAGGAGAGCTATGCAGAGCTGATCGAGGCGGGAGGAGGGCACATGCTTGCATCAGGCATAAAGCTGGCGGATAAGGCAGAAAAGGCAAAGGTAATAAGGGAAATCGTATTGCTGCTCAAGAAGCAGCTTGCCGCTGATCCGGAGCCGGCCTAAGCAATGTTTATAAGACACGCGTTCCTTATTATGGTATGGAAGTCTCGTCAGAGAATGTTGCTCTTTTTGACATGGACGGCACCCTTTGCGACTATCATGGCAAGCTCTTAATGGACCTGAAGAAGCTGGCCAGGCGGGGCGAGCCGGAGAT
Organism: Microcaldota archaeon; assembly: GCA_021810375.1. Lineage (GTDB taxonomy): Archaea > Micrarchaeota > Micrarchaeia > Micrarchaeales > CABMGC01 > JAKAVK01. The sequence goes on along the minus strand of JAJZJB010000017.1, from coordinate 10,316 downwards.
AACGAGCTTCAGGAACCTTCCGGATTATGCAAGGGAAAGAGCAGATGCAATACGTGCTTCCATTGAATGGTGGGCGAACCTGCCCAGGCTGCGCCTCGGATGGGACATACTTGAAGTCGCGCAGGGGCTCGGATACAGGATTATGATACTTACACAGGGGCCCAGGAAGAACGCCGCGGCATGGACTGGAAAGAAGCTATGGATAGACGAGAACCTGGGAGAAGACATTGACGTGACAATAACAAGAGACAAGGGACTCGTCTATGGCAAGACCCTCGTTGACGATTGGCCCGAATACATGGATAGGTGGCTCAGGTGGAGAAGGAATGGGCTGGGCGTAATGCCGGTAAACGCAGAAAATGCAGGTTATACGCATCCGCAGGTAACACGGTATGACGGCACCAACCTTGCAGAGGTCAGGGAAGCCTTGGAGCAGAGGCTGGTCCTCGCACGTTCCCTGGAAGACGCAAGGCGGAAAGGAAGCCAGCTGGGGTATAGAGTGAGATAGCCTCAGATGGTTATTCCGAATACCGACCTTATTATATACCCGAGGATTATGGTGACAAATGCGACAGAGAGGGAAATGAGAAGCATTTCGCCTATCCTGCGCTTTATGCTGGTGTAGCTTATCACAGCTATTACTACAGATGCTATTACTAGCGCGATTATGACAAGCAGTATTGATCCGATTATTCCTGGAATGCCGGAGAATCCGAGCGCGAATGGAAGCACGGAGATCAGCGCCCCGATGAAGTAGTATATTCCGGTGTAGAGCGCTTCCCTCGCAGGGCTCTGCCCCGATGCTCCTGCCTTCTTATTTGCGCCGGCAAGAGTCTCGGCCCTTGACGAGAGGTATGCGCCGCCCGCCATCGATAATGTCCCGGATATGCCTACTACCAGGCCCCCTATCACTACAACTAGCGGCGAGGTTGCTATTACGGCAAGCCCCACCACAACGCCAAGCAGTTCCACCAGTCCGTCATTGAGCCCGTAGACTATGGAGCGTATGTAATTTGTCTCGCCCTCGTATATGCGCATCTCCGCAGTCAGTTCTTCCTCGTGTATCTTCTCGTCCCCGATTATCTTGTTTATCGAGGCCTTCTCCTTTGGGGAGAATGTCATGCTTTTCTTCGACTCTATGTATCGCTGGAGCACGCTGGCCTCGTCCTTCTCAAGCAGGCCAGTGACAAATGCCACTCCCAGCATCCTGCGCAGCATGCGGAAGAAAGATATCTGCAGTGTCATTGTTGCCGGGAGGCTGGGCTCTTCGTGCTGGTGCTCGAGCACTGCTTCCCTCCATGCATTCATGTGGCCTTCTTCTTCCTTGACAAGCTTCTCTAAGAGCTGTTTCAGCCTGTGGTTCCTCTCGCCTTTTGCAAGGGTCTTGTATAGGTTGTAATGCAGGGCCTCCACCCTGTAGAAATATTTCTCCTTATTAAGCCTGTGTTTTGTATTCCTGTCCGTAGCCTGGCACCCCATTGAACAGTTTATATGCTTGCATTGAGTTTATTAACCGTATGCCTTTCTGGAGAAAGAGAAGCCATAGCAGCGGCGTGGACAACTACAGGCAGGTAGAACGGCTTCTGGAGCGAGGAAAGGAAATATACATAGTCTCGCCTTACATAGACCCCTACTATGCCTCAATGATAAGGAAATATGCTAACAGGAAGCGGTTCTACATAATCTCGTCGTCGCTGGATGCAAAGGCAAGGAGGATCCTCGAATCCAGGGGCTCGTGGCTCAGCGTCATTATATTTGCGCTCTTTGTAGTTGCGATTTCCATAGTGCTTCTTGCGCTATCGCTTCTTAGCATGGCGATAATGCTGATAGCTGCGCTAGCCATAGCGGCCAGGATAGTGGTATTCAAAGCATTCGCAAGGAACAGGATCCGCCTAAAGGTTCCCGGAAGATTTGTTCACGCAAAGATGTACATATCTGAACGCATGGCAATAAGCGGGTCGGCTAACCTCACTTACAAGGGCATGCACAGCAACGTAGAGCACATTGACATAGCGTATGACCCGAAGGAGATACTGGAGTTTAAGAAGGAGTTCTGGAGGATCTGGAATTCCTAGCAGTTGTGTTAACGCTGCATTAAGATTGCATGTTGGTCGCATGTTGCGCAAGCATCAGTCAAGGCAGTCTATTGATGGAGGGGCAGAGGCTCAAGAATCGAATGTGACAGCAACAAAGTCACTGCTCTATTCTCTTTATTACCCCTGACGCAAAGAGCCTCGGGAACTGGGAGCGCAGCAGGAGGATCTTGTCGCCAGGCATGAGAGGCAGGGGCTTTTCAAGCGTAAACTCGACATCGTCTCCGAGGCGTATCTTGGCATTCGTGTGCGAGAAGTTTGAGACCAGCAGGTATTGCGCGTTGTCTACCATCTTCTCGTTTGCAATGCCGCTAGTGCCAATGGTTGCATAGACCTTCTTTGCGTTTGATATCTGCACTGACGAGAATATATCCCCTTTCTCTATCTCGCCGTGCTCCATCCCCTTTATCGCTATCCCGACCCTCGTGCCTGGCGGGGCCTCTTTTACATCTATGTCCTGGCTCTGCATCGACCTGACAGTTATGCTTTTTCCAGAGTTATGACGCAAGGTATCATGCACCTTTACTGTTCCGGAGATCACCACCCCAAGAACCACCGTGCCTATTCCAGTTACTGGGAAGGCCTTGTCTATGTCTACCCTTACAGTAGGATCGGCCTTTTCCGTCCTGTATGCAAGTATCCTATCCACCAATTCCTCCTTTCCCACGATGTCGTAGTCCTTGAGAAGGCCCCCCGCAAGGAATTTGCTTACGTCATTCTCGTTTGTCAGGAGAACCTTCTTGCCGAGGAGAGATGCGGCCACAAGGGCCTCGCCCAACTCCTTTCCCACATCTGCAGTGCTTATCACTATCATGTCTGATACAAGCATTGATTCCGCAAGGCCGTATGGCTTCTCAAGCGCATTAGTCGGATATAGCGTGACTATGACGTCTTCCCCGATTTTCCTGTTGAAGAAGCTTATGCCGTTGACTGAGCCTTTCTTTCCAATAAGCGATGCGAGTTCCTCATTGAGCGGCACAGATACGATTCTGTTCATGTTTTCACCTATTTGAATGATATTTCCAGCGTGCCTGCATAGCTGAAATCCGGGGCCTTTATGTAAAGGCTTATTATATAGCTGTCCTTCCTGTCGAGCTTGAACGGCGTCTTAGGATCGACGTTGATAAGCTCGAAGGGCTTTGAGACCTCTATGCTGTTTACCGCATCGCCGTAGCTGAGCACCTTGTAGAGCTGGATGTTCTTCCTGAAAAGCTGGCCCTTCTGCATCCCAGTAGTCATCGATGAGTCCTCAAGCGCTATTGTCACGCCCTTGGCCGTGAGCAGTATCTTGTCTATGCTCATTGCTATTGTCTCCTTCGACTCGTTGCCGAAGTTTATTGTCAGCGGGCCCTCATATGTAACGTCTGGTGCCCTTATCCTCAGCTTGAATACTACCTTCTCCATGAAGCCTATCTCAAGCGGAAGCTTGGGTGAGCAGTCCAGAAGCTCGAAGGGCTTCGAGACTTCTACCTTGGCCAGCGAGAGCTTTGGCCCCTTGAGCATGTCAGGAAGGAGGTCGCTTCCGATCTTATTCTGAAAAGGTATGCTGAGCTCGAAGACGCGTTCGTTTACGGACTTGCCGCCTATGCTGTGCATCTCCCCCATGAACTTGAGGTTTACACTAGTTATAGTAACTTTCGGAACCGCCTTTGTCCTTTTAAGTATGTCAAGAATAGAGATCCGCTCACCTTATAGGATTCCTTACTTCTAGTTCTGCATAAACTAATATATAGCTTCTAGTTCAAGGGTGATAAGGGTATTATGATGCTTAAGGAAGGAGACACGGCGCCGGATTTTCAGCTCGAGGGCACTGATGGAAAGATGCACACGCTAAAAGAATTCAGGGGAAAGTACCTGGTTCTTTACTTTTATCCAAAGGACGACACGCCCGGATGCACGACAGAGGCGAAGGGCTTCACTGCCAGCCTAGACGAAATACGGAAAAGGGGCGCAGAGGTGGTCGGTGTCAGCAAGGATGACTTGCAGTCTCATGGCAAGTTCTGCTCCAAGTACGGGCTGAAGCTTCTTCTTCTTTCGGATCCCACCAGCGCCATGATAAAGTCTTACGACGCGCACGGCGACCTAGGCATCTTTGGCATGGGCACGCTAAGGAAGACGTATATAATAGACAAGGACGGGAAGATAGCCAAGATATATCCAAAGGTCAAGCCGGATGGCCACGAGAAGGAGGTCCTCGAGTTCCTCTCTGCATAGAATAATCATTTGCGTGGCAGTATTATCTTGCAAAGTTCCCTTACCCTCTCAGTGGCAAAGGGGGATGCTATGGGGCGCAGGGAAGCCTTCATCAATGGCAGGTCAAGCTCGCTGTCCCCTATAACCTGGCAGTCTCTGATCCTAAGGCCGTATGCATTGAGCATCTGTTCTGCTGCGTCAAGCTTCTCTGCACCGCTGGTTATCTCACTCCTGAAACCGATGAGCACGCCGGGACCATTGAATAGCTCTACGTTGCTCCTGAAGTCTGTTAGTGGTATATTGAATAGGCCGCTTCTGGCAAACATGGCTGCGGATGTGCCGCTGGCTGTGACGAGGAAGACAGGATTGCCCTTGTAAAGCTCTGCGGAGACAATGTTTTGCATACGGAACCGACGGCGTTGTTTCTTATATAATTTGCGGCAAACCTTGACAAATCATCCCTCCTTGCGATGCCGGAAGAAGCAAGCATCTGGTAGAGCAGTTCCTGCCCCATAAGTTTTCCTTCTATGCCGCTGTATTTCCTGAGCACCTTTGATATCCCCCTCTCGGCAGCCATAACGTTTATTACCGAACTGAAGTGCAGCCGCCTGAGTTCTTGCAGAATAAGGGATGCGCCTATTCCGGCTATTGCACCGCCTTTCCATAATGTGTTGTCGCCATCCACAATAGTGGCCCGTACTGATGCCATATGATTCAATACCAAATTTTCCTTAACCTTATTTAAAGTATATCTAAGCTTTTGAGAGCGTGTGCTGTCCTAGTAGTATTTATGGGTTTTCTACCTGGCCAGGCGAGGTGATATTGTATTTTCTGCCCCTCCAGCTGATCGTGGATATGCCATTTGCAATTAGCAGATTGGAAAGGTACATAAATGGCATAATTGGCACTATCAGGAGCAGTTCCAGGTAGGCCTTGCCCGACCTCGCGTAAGTCTTCCAATAGCTGCGTATAAGATGCAAGAAGAATACAAGGAATAAAGGTGAGGCAACGATTGAGAGCACTATGGCAGATACAAAAAGGACGATCTCTGTAGAATAGTAGACTGCACCAAGGTAGAGGTTTTTCCTGTACCCGAGCAGTGTAAGGGCCGTCTGCCTGTTTGCCCATTCCATAAACTTGCCGAAATTGTCATCTGAGTTGACCCTAGGCTGGGAATTCTTTGTATATGCTATGCTGAGCCGTTTCCGCTTCGCCGCCATTGTCAGGCATATGTCATCCGAGACTCCGTACTCTGTGCGCGTGGCGAGGTTTATGAACCACCTGTCCACCAGGCTTCTCCTGAAAGCCAGTGAGCCACCCCATCCGAACCTGGATGACTCCTCCTCAAGCAGGCTCTCGCCTACAAATCCCCACACCATTTTGGCTTTGCTCCAAAACCCCCCAAGCGGGTTGAAATACGGGAACATTGTTGATATGCCAACCTTGCCGTCTCGCATTGGAGCCATTAGATTAGCCAGCCAGAACCCATCCACTTCAATGTCGGAATCTGCGATCACGTAAAACCCGTAATTACTGAAACGCTTAACTGCTGCAAGTATCGCAGCTACCTTGCCGCTGCTCTTGCCCCTTGGGCCCCCTGCAACCATGTAATCGAGTCCCGCCCTCTTTATAGCAGGTATGGACTTGTCTTCTGGGCCATCAACCACGGCAATAACCTTGAATTTCCCGTATTTCTGGCGCTTTATAGACTCAAGGTCCTTTTCTAGAGTTAGGTCCACGCCCCTGCACGGTATTATTACAAGGACATTTGGCATATAACCGGGTCTTGCTTTATTGAGCGTAGTCTTCCTGAACGCTGATCGCAGGTCAAGAGACAGCAGGAAGACGAATACGATAAATGAGAAGGCTATGTAAACAGGGAGAAGAACGTCCACATTATCATTGCTTTTGCTCTCAATACATTTTTAAGCATGTGTCGGGATATCTAAATGATGTACAGTAGCTTCCTGACAATCATAGTGCCTTCAATAATTGCATTTGCCGTAACTGCGGTGGGCACACGGTTCCTTATGGGATATCTGTATGGTGCTGGGGTTGTCGGAGAGGACAGGAACAAGGGCAAGCCAACCCTTCTTGCGAGCAGCGGCGGCCTCGCAGTCTCGTTTGGCATAATAGTAGGGGTACTGGTGTATGCTTTCGGAGCCACATTTGTATTCGTCCCTGTGACCCAGGCGCTTTCCACACTCCTTGCAGTTGCACTCTCCATAACGCTAATATCGTTCATCGGCTTCCTCGATGACATTAATGTGAAGCAGCAGAGGGTCGCAAGCACCGGTAGGAAGGATATAAGGAAAGGGCTCAAGCAATGGCAGAAGCCGCTGCTCACGTTCGTCGGGGCACTGCCCTTGATGGCGATAAACGCAGGAGTTAGCAGCGTGGAAATACCATTCGTAGGTCTGGTACACCTTGGGCTTCTTTATCCGCTAATAGTTATACCGCTTGCTGTGATCTTTGTATCCAACGCATTCAACCTCCTTGGGGGATTTGACGGCCTTCAGCCGATGACCTCTCTGATAGCTAGCGGAGGGCTCTTCCTCTACTGCCTTCTTTATGGAGGGTACATAGGCACCCTCGTTGCTGCCCTGCTGTTCGCCGCAATACTGGCATTCCTGCCCTTCAATTTATACAGGGCCAGGATACTCCCTGGTGACAGCTTCACTTATGCAGTAGGTGCAGGCCTTGTTGCGGTAATGGTCACGGGACAGGCGGAGGCATTTGGCCTGATAGTTTTCATACCGTGGATAATAGAGTTCTTCCTTCATCTTAGGAAGAGGTTTCATGTCAATGACCTTGGAGTGCGGCAGAAGGATGGGACATTCAAGGCGCCTTACGGAAAGAAAATTTACAGCCTGACTCATGCGGTCATGAATATTAAGAAGGCAACAGAGCAGGACGTGACGCTTTACATATCGCTGTTCGAGGCACTCTTCGTTGTACTTGCCTTCCTCCTGAAGTTCGCGGGGCTTCTCTGATATTCTGGCCACTCGGAATTCCCAGTAAGAAGTATATCTGAAGTGCGGATCAGTTTCTTCCTCCCTGCATGCTCGGCGTACCGCATCGCCTTATTAGTTATCTGCTCCGCAAGCTTCTCTATCTCCTTCTCAAGGCCGGTAACGGCATCCTCGGTTATCCTCTCAGCTCCGGCTTCACGTATGAATTGCTCAATATCATATAGACTGAATTTCCTGTTTCCCATGCAACACCACCACAACCTTTCCTTTCCGAAAAGAAGACAAAATATGATGGCTAACAAGCTTTAAAAGGATGTGCAAATCGCACGAATAGCGGCAGAGCATGAATGCAAGGCCATGATGTTTTACCCTATTACCAGATATATGATACGGCTTTTTTAACCTTTTTCTAGGGTTACGGCGCCTTTTCGAGAACGGTCGTGGCATTTTGTCAGTATCCTTTTCATATCCGTACTGGCTGGTGGCTGTTTAATTGTGTCTCATGGCCATCACCTCTAACACTCATTGAATATGCGAGCTCTTGTGGAAACGCTTGTCCACAGTTATATCAAGCGTACCATTTGAGAGATGAAACCTCACGCTTTGCGCATCCACTTCTGCAGGCATTGGAATGCTTTTGTAATATCCTGCGACAGCACGCTCCCTGTAGTAATATTTCCTGCCAGTATCGGTATCCTCTGAAGTAAGCACCGATATCGAGTATGTTCCCACATGCACCTGGATCTCGCTCTCATTGACGCCAGGCAGGTCCACCAGTATATGCATAGACCTGCCCTCGTCAATCATGTCCACTGCAGGGCTTTGGCGCAAGACACTGAACCTTAGGGATGGGAGGGTTAGTAGTCTCCCCAGGATATCATGCGCGTCTTGGCCTGGATTTTCCGTGCCAGATGTTCTGCACTGCAATTTCCCCACCTCTGATAATTGCAATGCAGCTTGCAACTACTTTAAGGGGGCAGTATTCGTTAGGATAGCTGGCGAACAGAAATGCATCTTGAAGTGCGTACAGTCTATGCATAATTTGTTGCGGCACAACGGATTGATGCCATAATAGGTGATTCCGAATTCCTTCACGTCCCTTATAAGTGTCTGGAAGGCCTGGCCACTGCGCGTGAGGGTATATGCAGGGCACCCTGGCTCGCGCTCATGCCGCTCGATCAGGCCAGCAGCACGGAGATCATCCAATTCCTTGCTAAGGTTGTGCGCCGTTATGCAAGATATGCGTTCCTGTAGGTAGTTGAAATGCAATTCAGAGTACTTTGACGAGAGGAAGAGTTCCATCAGTGGTATTGTCCATTTCTTTCCAAGCAGGTGCGCCAGCTGCAACGAACTTTGTATATTTTTGCTATTTGCCATGCACTCAGCCTCTAATCGGCCAAAGAACCTTAGGATATCCTCTCTCTTTGCATATATACGCTTTTTGTTTATATCCATAGACTGAAGCCGGTGGAGCAGGTGTTTTATAGCTTAGCTGCAACAAACCCATAGATAGTGATATCTTATGGCAAATGAGAAGAATGAAATGCTGAAACGGCATGTTAAGGATCTCAAGATAGAGAAGGGAATGAGCGTTGGCAGGCTCGTCGAGAACATGGGCGGAATGGGAGGATTCTCGGCCCAGAACATGGTAACAGGAATAGATATAGTTAGGCGCATGCTTTCTGACAAGAACTCCTATAACTTTCTCTCCTTCCCGGCAGACATAATAGCTACTGGCCTTAGAGGCATGATTGCTGACTCGCTCGGGAGTTTTGATGCAGTAGTTACCACGTGCGGCACACTGGACCATGACCTTGCCAAGGCGCATGGGGGAAAGTACAGCCACGGCACATTCGACGTCGATGACAACAAGCTGCTCAAGATGAACATATACAGGCTCGGCAACATATTCATAGAGCGCGACGAGTACGGCCTTGCTGTAGAGGAGGAGTTCACAAGGATTATGGACGATATATACTCATCAAGGGATTATAAGGAGGAGTACGCGGGTTATGAATTACTGAGTGAATTCGGCAAGAGGATAAAGGACAGGCATTCAATACTCAGGCAGGCATACCTGCACAATGTACCCATATTTGTTCCTGGAATAGTTGACGGGGCGTTCGGCACGCAGCTGCTGCTATATTCGCAGAGGAAAAAGTTTAAGGTCAATGTGCTTAAGGACGAGAAAGCATTGAGTGACATTGCATTTGAGCACAAAATAACTGGCGCGCTGATGGTTGGGGGAGGCATAAGCAAGCACCACGTTATATGGTGGAACCAGTTCAAGGGCGGACTGGACTATGCAGTATATGTCACTACCGCAAGCCAGTACGACGGCAGCCTTTCCGGAGCGAGGCTGACAGAAGCAGTCTCGTGGGGGAAGGTCAAGGAAAAGGCTAAATATGCCACGATAGACGGCGATGCGACGATAATACTGCCGGTGATGTTCGCGGCTCTGGACGGGTGACTAAACGCAGGGAGAGGAGGAAGTAATTGATATAGTAGATCTGGAGAACAATGTAATAGGCGAGGCCCCGCGGAAAGGGATACACGGCAATGCAAACACTCCAATGCACAGGGCAGTCCACATATTCCTAATGGACTCGAGAGGCAGGCTCTGGATAGAGAAACGCGGGCCGAATGTAGATACATGCCCTCTATATTACGACTGTTCGGCTGCGGGGCACGTGGCCAAGGGAGAGACATACGAACAGGCGGCAGAGAGGGAAGTTGCTGAGGAGCTGGGCATAAGGGGATTGAAACTCGTGCGCGCGTTCGACCTGCCAGCAAGCGAGATTACAATGAACGAATTCCAACGTTTCTTCGTAGCCAGGTCAGATGAGAAACCAAGGCTGCATGAGGATGCCTATTCCCAGGAGCTGTACACGATCTCTGAAATAGAAGAGAAGATGAGGCGCGGCGAGAAGTTCACTCCGACATTCGCGAAGTTCCTTGCATGGTGCAAGGAGAACATGATGGGCTAGACACTCCAGATCCAGGGAACAAAGAGCAGTATCAAGATTGCAAGGGCGACTATGGTGACTATCTTCATTCC
>JAJZJB010000016.1 GCA_021810375.1 Microcaldota archaeon | reverse complement strand
CCTGTATGCCTTGATTCCCTGTATGCCTTCTGTAGGCGCAACCAGTATCCCCTCCGTAAGTATTGCGCTCCCCACTCTTACTGCAGTTTCTATCCTCTTGTACTTCTCGCTGCTATCAAATGCGGGGTTTGTGCATATCTCTTTTGCCACGCTGAATGCAAGCTTTGTCCTTGATTGCCCCGTGAAGCTCTTGCGTATGAGCTCCGCTATGCCTTCCATACCTGTGAGCCCTTCAACCCTGCTTGCAAGGTCCGGCGCGGGCTTTATCTCTACATATGGCTTCGGGTCAAGTCCTTCTGCCCTTGCCTTGTTGGCAAGTTCATAGGCCTTTGAGAACTCTTCCGAGAGTGACTTGAAATACTCTTCAACCTCCATTTAATCGCCGTATCCTGATTTCTGAAACCTTAAATATTTACTTCATATAGACGAGATGCTGCACGACCCCCATGTAGAAGTCCATTGGAGTATCGCTATTCCTCCGTTGCCCCCAGATCCTCCATTCTCATAAGATGTGGTACTTCCGCTGGCTCCTCCAGCACCGTAGTTAGAAGAGGTTCCAGACAGGCTGCCTACGCCGCCGGCTGTGCCAGTGTATCCATTATATGCTGTTCCTGCGCCTCCGTTCCCACCGCTGGAACCACCAGATCCTGCCCCGCTATTATCAGAGCCACTGTCACCTGAAACGCCTCCACCACCTCCACCTCCGAAGCCGCCGCCACCTCCGCCTACTATACCTGCCCCACCCGTAGCTCCAGTGCCTCCCGAACCTTCATAGCCTAAGCAGTCACTGCCAGCACCTCCATTATTACCGCTTCCGGGATTACCCCCATCACTTCCCGAATATCTTGGTTGTCCAGGACCGCTTCCCGTGCCGCCTCCTCCTCCATATGTGCCTCCTCCATTGCCGCCTGATGAGGATGCTATGAGAGATGTACCATCCAGCAGTGCTGTGCTGCCTCCGCCTCCGCCACCTCCAGTGCCCTGTCCGCTGCAATCACCTACGCCCCCTGCACCTCCGTAGTATCCTGATCCGCCACCGCCGCCGTCAAAGTAGCTTCCTCCACCACCTCCACCTCCGCCAACATATAACGTAAGTGTGCTGCCGGCATCAAATGCATAACTTCCAGTAGCAGGTGTAGAACTTTCTCCATTTCCGTAATATGTGCCTGCAGAGCCTCCACCACCCCCTCCATAAAGGGTATAGCTTATCGTGGCCGTATTTGGTATGCTGGCAAGGGTGTAGTCCGTGTATATTGTATTTGTGCACAGTATAGGTGTACTCGTGAATGTTGCTGTCTCGGATGCCGAACCAGAAGGCATGGTCACGCCGCAGGTACTCTGGCTGTTCGAGCATGAGAATGAACCTGACCACGAATTGAATGTGTATCCTGAACCCGCTGTCGCAGTGAGGGTAAGCTGCTGTCCCGAGATATAGTTCCCTGAGGAGCATCCTGACGATTCGGGAATGTTTGCGGAGAGCGTGCCTGATCCTGACGTTGAGAGAGTCAGTTGGTAGCATGTTGGTGGAGTCACGGAGAATGCTGCAGTCTCAGAGGCCGACGTAGATGGCATTGTTACCGAACACGTGGTTTGGCTGTTCGAACATGAGAATGAACCTGACCACGAATTGAATGTGTATCCTGAACCCGCTGTCGCAGTGAGGGTAAGCTGCTGTCCCGAGATATAGTTCCCTGAGGAGCATCCTGACGATTCGGGAATGTTTGCGGAGAGCGTGCCTGATCCTGACGTTGAGAGAGTCAGTTGGTAGCAAGAACTAACGGTAATCGGTGTTGTAATTGCGCTTGGAACAGAGAACGTATCGGCCCACGTGTCCGTATAAATTACATTTACGGGGCTACCTGAATACTGGTTGCCTCCATAATCGTTTGAGTTGCCATTGAGCGGAAGCCATGCCACAAGATTCTGAAGGTCCTGCGGAACCCCTCCAATACCCTCTGCATACAGAGACTCGGCATCGTTTGCGGAGAGTGATACATTGTATATCTGAACGTTTGATATCATCCCAGAGAAGAAAGAATCAGGATTATTCGAGTCACCCCCACCGATTATCAGCGGCAAACCCGTTGCAGGAGCATAAGAACCACTCGTATCCGGAGCACTGGCCACTCCGTCAGTATAAATTATTGGGGTCAAGCCATTATATGTTATGATATAATTCTCCCACACATTAAGGTTTACATTCGCGAAGCCGCTATCAAATTCTGAGCCAGACTGAGTGAACATGGCCATATACGCTGCGGTTCCGGAACTTGAACCAAGGAAGATCCACCCCTGATTAGGGCTTGAATACTTATCCAGTGACAAAATGCGCGTATAGCTCGAAGGGTATGAAGTTGCATATACCCATAACGATATAGTGAATTGTGAACCGGTTTGGACATTGTTCGCAATTACGTAGCTGTTCTGTCCGTTGAATTTGGTTACGAATTTAGGCTGTTCTCCCGTGCACGTGCCTTCTAGGGCTATGAACTGGTTTGTATTAGGTCCGTTTGGCCTGTCTACGTAACACGCACCGGGCTGCAGCCTAGGAGCCTGTGCAAATCCGTTGAATACGCCTAGGAAATAAAGCACTCCAAGCACCACTGCAAGCATGAGGATCGCCCAGCCATATGTCGATAAGTACTCCATTGCAGCTTGCAGTCTCATTGATCCACTATCTTGCATTTGATACCACACAATTATTTAACCTATACATATCCTTTCACGTTGTATTGAAATCAACAGCCGAGAGTGTCATGCTCTTCGTTTCGTATATCGGCAGCACAGCAGGAGAGGGAATATGCCCAAGTTTTACCTGGTATGAGGTACGCGCCTGCCATGTTCCGCTGTTTACTATGAGTGTGCCATGGTAATCCGAATAGCCGTTCTTGTGCACATGGCCCATATGTAATATGTCAGGTACTTCGTCGATGATCATCGCGTCGTGCTTGCTTGGTACGATGGGGTTGTCACCATAAATTGGTGAAAGGTGCCTTCTCTTGAGCACCTCGGTCATGGCTATCTCTGGTTTCGTATAGCTGCATCCTGGAATGCCCTGTATTATCGAGTCAAGTGACGTACCGTGATACCCCAATACTTTGAGCCCGTGCAGAGTCATCCAGCCCGGCCCTGACACGAAATGTATATTGCTTCTGTTGAACTTGCCTATCAGGTCCTCGCCGAGCGAAGGCTGCGGTTCAGCCCTTCTCACGGCATCATGGTTGCCTGGAAGCAGGAAGACGTGTATGTAATCCGGTATTGCCGACATGAAATCCAAGAAAACCTCGTACTGTTTGTGTATGTCCTTTATGGAAAGCTCCCTGTCCTGGTCGGGGTATATGCCTATCCCGTCTACAAGGTCTCCGCTTGCTACTATGTACTTTACCTTTGCGGCAAGGGACCTATTCTGCTCAACATCCCCATTGAGCCAGGATAGGAATCGCGTGAACTGTTTCTCCTGGAATAGCTTGCTGCCCACATGTATGTCAGACATGAATGCTATTGCAATATCCTCCTCTGTCTGCTTCCTTGCCCGGATTGGTATGTCAGGCCATAGGATCGTGTTAGCTATTATGAAAGGTCCAGATATCTTGCCGCGTATTGCTATAACCTCGTCGCTTACAATACGCTTCGATGACTCGAATATGCCTATCATGTCCCTGCCGCTCTCTTTGGACGGTTTTACGAAAAGAACCTTTGCAGATCCTGTCTCGTCCTCAAGCGTGAGGAGGATATGCCCGTTCTTGGTCACTATCTTGTCATATACCATCCCCACCACGCTTACTTCCCTCCCAGAGGTGTACTGCCTTACGTTGTCTATGCTGTTCAGCATGCTCCCCAGGCTTGTTCCGCGCACATTTCCGAACATGTCGCGCAGCTTTCCGAATCTATCGTTGAAATATGCAGTAAAATCCGAAACGCTCGATGAGGCTATGTCCACTTCAACGCTCCTTATCTTGTAATCCGCTTCTATGTCCTTCGCTGCGGGCCTGTAGTTTGTTGGCTGGACCACCTCCACTTGTATGGGTTTCTTTTCTTCGGGTTGCTTTTCCAGTATCTCTTGAAGCACTGCCTTATCCAGTACCCTGGCTCCCTGTGCCTTCTCAAAGTGGGATATTACCTGGCCTGCAAGCGCCTCAAGGTCTGCGCCTTCGAGGTCGGTATCAGCTATGTCCGAGCTTACCATGACCTTTCCATTAAGCCTTCCTGCAAGGTCCTGAACAAGTTTAGCACTAGGCATTACCTCCTCCAATTGCTCTTCCAGGAAGCAGCCATAAAGGCATATATCCTGAGAGCCGATGATATATTGCTCGGAATATATATATTAATCTGTCAAGCGCTTTCTCTGTGCACCATAAACAGCGTGCACTGCAACAGGCAGTGACTATGCGAGTTTGTGCTTTGGGGCAAACCGGAACCAAGAGTTGACTGCGCACGCAGTTGGGTTTCACTCCTTTACAGATTCGAGCAGGCTGAGTATGTTCCAGATGACAGTCCTTGCATAAGGGGGCAGGTTTATGTCATTGCTTATCTCGTCTATCTTATAAGTGGCAGCTGATGACCTAACGGAATAACCTGTATTGTCATTGAGCGCCTTCTTAGCTTCTTCCAGCGCATTCTTAACGTTCCTAGGAACGCTGTTGTCGCTCAGCAGTATGTCTATCTGCTGTTTTACCTGATTAAGTGTATCGTCAAATTTTTTATCGTCTCCCATGGCAATCACATATCCGAGCAAAGCTCGGCCAACAACCTTTTTTCAATACTTTTATTCTATGCAGTGCACCTTTTTATATACTCCCTTCTATCATCTGGTTAGCCACTACGATTGCCAGTTTTCCTGAAGGAAAGCACAAGGAGTATAAATGCAATCACCTGCATCACAATGACATACTCTATAATTGAGCCAATCGAATAGAAAAGGTAACCTACCGCGATACCTGATACAAGGAATCCGAATCCATAGAATGCATTGAAAATACCGAACGCGGAGCCGCGTTTTTCCGGAGATATCATAGTGCCAACCACTGCGCGCATCACTGTATCTTGCACACCTATGACTGCACCATAAAAGAGGGCCGCAGCAGCAAAAAGGAGCAGCCCTCCGCCTGCCAAGAAAATAGGAATGAATATGGAAAGCGCCAGACCTGCGTAGACCAAGTTCCTTCCGATCCTGTCATAGAGCAGCCCAAAGATGAATCCGAAGAAGCCCTCTCCGGCCATCGCCACAAGAAAGATGAGCGGGATCACATACGCTGTTATTCCGG
Organism: Microcaldota archaeon; assembly: GCA_021810375.1. Classification (GTDB taxonomy): domain Archaea; phylum Micrarchaeota; class Micrarchaeia; order Micrarchaeales; family CABMGC01; genus JAKAVK01. Next base: position 9,365 of record JAJZJB010000016.1, on the reverse strand, counting down.
AGTCATTCGCGCCGTAAAGAACGAAAGCAGCCTGGTACACGCCTGCCGCGCTTACTGCTATTGCAATCGAATAAAGCATGAATCTTCCAGACGACATCGGTTTCATTGGCACATTCTTCTTTCTTGCGAGCTTCTCCTTGCCGTAGTACCTGTATGCCAGAAAGAGCACGATTATTGCTATGATTGCAGGTATCAGTAGAAACGAGAATGCGGTCTGATATGTCATCCTGTAGAAGAGGATCAGTGCCATGGAAAGCGGGCCTATTATGGCTCCAGTCTGATCAAGGCCTTCCTCAATTGCAAATGCCCTGCCCACCTTGCCCTTTGAAGCAGCATTTGAGATTACATAATCCCTTGGCGGAACGCGTATGCCGCGTCCGAATCTCTCAAGGAATATCAATATGGCAGCGATAATATAGTTACCTGCAAGCGCCAGGAGAGGCACTGCAAACAGGTTTATTGCATAGCCTACGAACATTATCTGCCAATAATTCCTGTGCTTGTCCGCGAACCTTCCGCTTACAAGCCTTATTGCATAACCGGCAAACTCGCTGACGCCAAGTACTATGCCTAGAAGAAGCGCTGAGCCTCCTAGGGTTGCAAAATACTGTGGTATTATGCTTCTTGCCCCTTCATACGTGAAGTCGCCAAACAGGCTTACGAATCCTATTATGACTATCAGCAGCGTCCCTTTCTCTATCTTTCTATCCAATTTCATCCCGCGTCACGCATTTGAATGTCCCGGGCCCGGCGGGATTTGAACCCGCGACCATCACCTTAGAAGGGTGCTGCTCTATCCAAGCTGAGCTACGGGCCCGTCTGGGGCTATATGTGGAAAAATACCTTGGCATTCTCGGAGAGTGCTTCCGCCACGTCACCGAATTCAAGCTTCTTTATTGATGATATGGCTTCTACTACTTCCCTTATGTCCGAAGGCGTCTTTCCTGCTACCGGAGCGTCTGTCTCTGCTACCATACTACTTAAGTCTATCTCGTTTATGATTCTTTTCATGCGGCTTGAATAACGTGGCGGTATCGATATCATATGCCCCTTGCCCGCAAGGTACCTTGCCTGCTCCACGTCGCCTTCAAAGAAGTGGAACATTGCCTTCTCTGGCTTATGTTCGTCAGTTACCTTGATCACGTCGGCCATCCTGCCGCGCGAATGTATGACAACTGGAACTCCAAGCTCGTTGGCAATGCGTATCTGCCTTATGAATGCGCTTTTCTGCACTTCAGGCGGATTCTTCTCCTCAACATGGGAATCAAGACCAATCTCCCCTATTCCTACGAGCCTGGGATTGCTCTTTATCATGGCCACATAACTGTCTATATACTCGGATTCTGCGCCTGAAGACGCTGGGTCTATCCCGACGACACCGAAAACGCTCAGTATCTTAACAATCTTCGATGTAGCTTCATTTCCCTTGGCGCTTCCGCCAGAAGTTATTATCGTCCTGACTCCATGCGAAAATGCATCATTCACTACTGCAGCTGCATTCTGGAACAGGTCAAGATGGCAATGCGTGTCTGTAAGCGGCGGAACCTCCTGCACGTACTTGATTTTCTCTATAGACTGCAGTGCCTGTGCCACTAAATCCTCCCATATCTGACAAGAATAATGTCTAACTAAAGGATTTTATACGTTATTTTTGATTCGGCAAAAACAGTTAGATGAATCCAAATCTCTTCTTGCCCTCCTCCTCCGAGCTCCTGAACTTCTCAATAAGCTCCTTCTGCTGCTGTGTGATGGATTTGGGTATGTCTATGCTTACAGTGATAATCTCATCCCCAATCCCTCCCCCTCGGAGCCTCTTTATACCTGCGCCTTTCAACACTATCCGCTTGCCCTGCTGCGTGCCCTGATCTATAGTCAATTCCCTATGCCCATCAAGGGTTGGCACTACTATTCTGCCGCCCAGCACTGCAGTGTAAAACGGCACTCTGGCTTCCGCGCGTATGTCATCGCCTTCCCTAGTAAATACGTCGTGCTTCAGTTCGTGCACCTCCACGTACAAGTCCCCATTTCCCTCAGCGCCGTAGTCCCCCATGCCCTCAAGCCTGAGACGCATTCCCTCTGTCACACCTGCAGGAATTGACACACTGATCTTGTCCGTTGATACTACGCCACCCTTGCCGTTGCATACCTTGCATTTCTTATCGTAAATCCTACCTTTTCCCCCGCACCTCCCGCATGTGGTTACTGTCTGCATCCTCCCGAAGAATGTGCTGCTTGTAGTAACTACCTGGCCTTTTCCACTGCAATCCGGGCATCTGACAGCCTTGGATCCCGGCTCGGCTCCCGTGCCCTTGCAGTTATCACATCTCTTAACATGCCTTATTGTAATATCCTGTTGCGTACCTTTCGCTATCTGTTCAAGAGTCAGGTCCATTTTATACAATATGCTCTGGCCCACATCCCTCCTCCGGGAGGGCCCCTGACCAAAAAAACTGCCGAATATGTCATTCGGACCCATCCCCCCTATTCCTCCGAAATTGACTCCCATGTCCCTAAAGATCTGATCGAAATCGAAGTTCCTGAATATTTCCTCCTGGCTATAATGCTGTCCAAATGCTGCTGGCCCGTATGCGTCATACTGCTTCCTCTTATCAGGGTCGCCCAGGACGGCATAGGCCTCGTTCACCTCCTTGAAGCGTTCCGATGCCTCTTTGCTTGGATTCCTGTCTGGGTGCAACTGCAAAGCAAGGCTCCTATACGCCTTCTTTATCTCATCGGAGCTAGCGTCCTTCGGAACTCCCAGAATCTCGTAATAGTCTTTTGGCATGGAAATTACTTCTCTACCTTGAAGTTGGCATCAACCGTATCGCCATCCCCTCCCGCTCCTGGTTCCGGCCCTTGGCCTGGCTGGCCCGACTCCGGTCCCGATCCTCCGCCCTCAGGCCCCTGACCCTGCCCATACATGCCCTTGCCTATCTCCTGGAGCATGTCCCTCAATTCATCCATCTTCGCCTTCATCCCGTCGTAGTCTTCCTTCTCGATTACCTCCTGAAGGGAAGCCCTAGCCTTCTCAATCCTGTCAGCCAGCTCTTTAGGCACTTTATCCTTGAACTGCTTCACCGTGTGCTCAGTTGTGTAGATCATAGCCTCGGCGTCGTTCCTGACCTTGACCTTCTCCAGTTCCTTCTTGTCTGCCTCCGCAAACTCTTCTGCCTCCTTGACTTTCTTCTCAATGTCATCCCTGCTCATCTTGTTGGGCGCAACCACCTGCATGCTCTGCTCCTTCCCAGTTGCCTTGTCCTTGGCGCTTACGTGCAGTATCCCATTTGCATCGATATCGAAGGTAACTTCTATTTGGGGAACACCCCTCGGCGCTGGCGGTATGCCCTGGAGCTGGAACCTTCCTAGCGCCACATTGTCCTTGGCCATTGGCCTCTCGCCCTGCAATATGTTTATATCTACCGCGGGCTGGTTATCGTCAGCAGTGCTGAATGTTTGCGTCTTCTTGATAGGTATGGTGGTATTCTTCTCTATTATTTTTGTCATTACTCCTCCAAGCGTCTCAAGGCCAAGCGAGAGGGGAGTTACGTCCAGGAGGACTATGTCCTTTACCTCTCCGGTAAGCACTCCTGCCTGTATTGCTGCACCGAAAGCTACAGCTTCCATCGGGTCTACGCCGCGCTCTATCTTCTTCCCCAGGAACTGCTCCACATATCTCTGAACTATCGGCATTCTTGTAGGACCTCCTACAAGTATTACCTTGTCTATGTCCTTTGGCTCCAGCTTCGCATCCTTGAGCGCCTGTATAACAGGCTTTGTTGTCTTTTCGACTATGGGCTGTACTATATCCTCAAGCTTTGCCCTTGTGAATGAGTATGTGAAATGCACCGGGCTGTTGTTGGGCCCCATGGTGAGGAAAGGCAGGTTTATCTCGCTTGTGAGGGTTGTCGAAAGCTCTATTTTAGCCCTCTCCCCAGCCTCCTTAAGCCTCTGCACCGCCTGCTTGTCGTTTGAGATATCCACCCCTGCCTGTTTCTTGATCTCACCAAGCAGGAAAGTCACTATGGCATTATCCATATCTGTGCCACCAAGCTGCGTATCGCCGTTCGTGGACCTGACCTCGAAGACACCATTCCCGAATTCCATTATAGTTACATCAAGCGTGCCTCCGCCGAAGTCGTAAACCAGTATTTTCATGTCCTTGCCAAGCTTGTCGACCCCATATGCCAGTGACGCTGCTGTAGGTTCATTGACGAGCCTTACCACTTCCAAACCCGCGATCTCTCCCGCATCCTTGGTAGCCTGCCTCTGGTTATCATTGAAATATGCAGGCACCGTGATCACTGCCTTCTTCACTTCCTCTCCGAGGAATGCCTCTGCATCCTTCTTTATCTTCTGCAAAAGTATTGCTGATAGCTCCTGTGGCGTATAATCCTTGCCGAATATCCTGTACTTGAAGTCAGTGCCCATCTTTCTCTTGAATGCGTTTACCGTGCCGTCGGTATTCGCCACCGCCTGCCTCTTTGCCGGCTCTCCAACCAATCTTTGGCCATCCTTTGTAAATGCCACATAGCTGGGGAAAGACTTCCCATAAAGCGATGTGCCTTCTGCGCTCGGGATAAGCACCGGCCTCCCGCCTTCAAGTACCGCAGCAGCGCTATTTGATGTTCCCAGATCAATTCCTATTATCTTTGTCATATTACCACTTATTTTGTTTCTCCAGTGTTTTCTTCTTTGTTCTTTTCCTCCACACTGCCATTCGATACGATGACAGATGCAGGCCGTAGCATGATGCCGTTTAATGTGTATCCTTTCCGCACAACTTCTAGTATAGTTCCCTCATTTTCTTTGCTTGCCTTGGCAAGCATTATCTCATGTTTATAAGGATCAAATTTGCCATCTACCTCTATCTCTTTGAGCCCCAGGCTTTTCAGCGCATTCACAAGATTGGAGTAAACGAGCTTTATGCCTCTATCCTTGCCATCGCTATTCATTGCAGCCATCGCCAATTCCAATTCATCCAGGCTCGGCAATATCCTTGATATTGCCTCTGCTTTCCCTACATTCTTAGACCCTTCTATCTCCTTTGCAACCCTTTTCTTGTAATTGTCAAATTCTGCTGCGAGCCTGACCAGCCTCTCCCTGACTGCATCTGCAGTCTCTTGACCCTCATTTGGCTTGCCTTCTTCCTCTGTCCGCTCATCCTTGCTCTCCTGAGCAGCATCTTTCCTGACTTCATCAGCGCCTTCTTCTTTCTTTTCTTCTGCCATGAGTATCTTCCTCAAGTATATCATCCAGTTTCTCCGCCATGGCCATCATGCGCTGGAATTCGCGCATCATGTCAGCCTGAAGCTCCTCAAGGGTGCTCTCCATGTCCTCTGATCTCAGGTAATACTTCCTTCCTTTCCTGACCACAAGGCCGGAATAGATGAATCTGTTAAGGTGGTATATCACTGTGGTGCGTGGTGCTTCTAGCTTGCTGTTTAGTTCCTTGCTTGTAACTCCGTCGCCTTTCCTGCTTCCGTTTATTATTTCCTTGAGCATGAAGGGCTCAAGACCCTTCTTCTCATCCGAGAGGTCAAAAGCCTGCAGGAACCACGACACGAGTGTATCAGCATCTTCCTTCTGCGGCCTGCCAACCGGCTTTATTACCAACTTCTCTTCGGTTGCCATGGTATGTATTTAACAATACAGCATTTAGATATATAAATATTTGTATTATTTCAACAAATCATTGTAAAGAACTACATTATATTGTCTATTTACCATGTTTCCTAATAATACACCCGGCAATACTGCGGCATGATCGTGCGGCAAATGACTATTATGGCCGATAGTATAAATACTTTCGATCAAACATGTTGTTGAGGACTTGTGAACAGCATACTAGACATACTCTCGCCATTCAATGTATTCGCCGAGAAGGAATTCCCTCCGGGTTCCATCTGGCCCAACCTTAGCGAGCCGCTGCGCCTCGAAGACCTTAAAGGCAATGTGGTTATACTTGATTTCTGGACATATTGCTGCATAAACTGCATGCACATGCTGCACGAACTTGAGGAAGTGGAGAAAAAGTACAGAGATTCGCCGGTCATAGTCATCGGAGTGCACTCGGCAAAATTTGCAAACGAGAAGGATAAGCGAAACATCGAGAACGCCATAGCACGGTATGACATAAGGCACCCAGTGGTGATGGACAACGACATGAAGATATGGAGGGCTTATGGTTCACAAGGATGGCCTACCATAATGATAATAGATCCTGCCGGCAAGATCGTGTATCGCCAGTCTGGTGAGGGGCAGGTTACCAGCATTGAGCAGACGGTTGACAGGCTTCTCGAAGACGCCAAGAAAAACAATACCCTGAAGCCGCGCGTGCACATGAAATTGGTCGGGCAGAAGGAGCACGGATCCATACTATCGTATCCTGGAAAGCTAGCATTATCTCCAGACGGTTCAAGGCTGGCGGTGAGTGATTCAGGCAACAACCGTATACTGATAATAGACCTTAAGAACAATGTAATAACAACGGCCATAGGTGGAACAGGGCCTGGTTTTGCTGACGGTAATTTTGCCAAAGCGCTCTTTTACAGACCGCAGGGAGTGGCATGGCCTAAAAATGATATTATCTATGTTGCAGATACAGACAACCATTCGATAAGGCAGATAGACCTGGATGGAGAACGTGTTTCTACCATAGCAGGCACAGGACACGAATCCAATTGGCTAGCCCTGGGCGGGGATGCATTGAAAATCGCACTCAATTCCCCGTGGGACATTGCATACAGCGGAGGCACGCTGTACATTGCTATGGCAGGCACGCACCAGATCTGGAAATACAACATAGACAAGAAGGACATACGCCCGTTTGCTGGTAGTGGCTACGAGGGCATAGAAGACGGGAAGGGGATGGGATCCCTTCTGGCACAGCCTAGTGGGCTCTACATCAATGGCGATTATATCTACTTTGTCGACAGCGAAGCTTCTGCTATCAGAAGGGCAAGCATCTCAACACAAAGGGTAGAAACCTTAGTAGGTACTGGCCTATTCGACTTTGGCTATAGGGATGGCAGGTTCGGGCAGGCGCTATTCCAGCACCCGCTTGGCATCTGCACAGATGATTCTGATGTATATGTTGCAGACACTTATAATGGCATGATAAGGGCGCTTGACCTAAAGAAAGGCGAAGTCAGTATAGTTGTCGGAGGCAAGGACCATTACGGCATGTGCAGGTTCGATGACCCAAAATGCGATGTGCTGGGCCTTTACGAGCCCGGCGATGTCAAGATTGGCAATAGAAAATTGTATATTGCCGATACCAACAATCATCTTATCAGGGCATTCGACTTCAAGGAGAAGGTGCTAACGACCCTGGAATTGTCAGAAGGGCGAAAGATATGATAAAAGGAATACCGAATGCTATTGACGGAAGGCTTGTGACATTCCTTGCTACCGACAGGCTTATACTAAACGGGTTTCTGGTGGGGAAGAGAAGTTTTCGGTCATGCATAGTCTACGTGCATGGGATGACCGGAAATTTCTACGGCGGCCTTCTCCCAAAGACGCTTGCCGAGCGTGCACTCAAATACCGTTACTCCACGTTTATAGTCAATACGCGGGGCCACGATGTCTTGAGTAGCGGCAGGTTCGCCAATCGCGCAACGAAGCGCGTTCCTATAGGCACAATGGTGGAAAAATTCGAAGACAGCATAAAGGATCTAGACGGTGCACTTGGATACCTTAAAAGCATTGGATATACAAGGTTCTTTCTTGTAGGACACAGTACCGGCTGCCAGAAAATACTATATTACCAATACATGCGCAAACGCAGGGATGTTAAGGCACTGGCACTCCTTGCTCCTGATGACGACTATAACCTGAATAAGAAAAACTTGGGAAACAAATGGAAAGCTACGGTGTCCCGGGCCAGGGCACTGTCAAGGACAAAGAAAGGCAGGGAATACAACTCCGGAATACCCTTTTCCCCGTCCCGTTTCATGTCTATCGCAGATCTGAAGAGAATTGAAGCAAGGCTATTCAACTACGAAGGCAGTCTTGTAGAATTTACCAGCGTGCATACTCCTATGTATGTTGTTTTCGGGACAAAAGATGAAGGTGCTGTAAGACCAGTAAAGGAATATGTCGCAATGCTCTGGGAAAAGACCTCATCAAGCAACTATGGGTCGCTGATAATAAGGAACGCACGCCATTCCTTCAGCGGATACGAGAGAATAGTCTCCGACTCTGTAATCAAGTGGATCTCCAGCATCTAGGCCGACTTGCTATTCCTCCTTCTTCCAAGGAAGGCCGCTGCAAGTATCACAATAATGATTATTGCTGCAATAAGGACGTATAGCCCGACAGAGGATCCTGAAGAGGAGCCCTGCTGCTGCCCAGATGCTTGGCCAGGCGCACTAGAGCTATTTGTAGGTGCTGATTGTAACACTATTATCGTAAGCACGGCATTGTTTGTACTTGGGTCGTCACCTGTTGCACTGAGCGTTGCTGTATACGTGCCTGGCTTTGCGAACTGGGTTAGTTGTACTGATAGAACCCCACCGAAAGGCGGATCGCCGGTATTGACGCTGGGGCTGAGATCGATGCCCATCTGCTGCAATGCGCTCTGGTTGTCTACGACCAGAGTTGTACCCCACGTTTTTCCACTCGACAGGTTTACAGTATAGCCTACAGTCGCGGCGCCTCCCAGTGCAACAGTAACGCTGCTGCTATTAAGCAATATTGTAGATGTGCCATAGCCGCCTGCGGCATATGCTGTAGTAGTAAGCAGCATGGCTATTATTGTAGCGAGTAATCCAAATCTAATGGCACCAGTCATCCAAACTACCCATTAGATGTATGCTATATTATAAATGTAACCGATCAGACTAGAAGGCCCTGGACCCTAGCCTGACAGCAATGCAATAAGCTATAAAGCAGCCTACTGGCTAGTTACTCGCCCTGGACCGCAAGCCTTCTCAGCGACTTCATAGAAATACTTGGGAATGCCCTTCTAAAGGCTATCGCATTGGTCCTTGCCTGGCTTATCATTGCCGGAGTACCAACACCACCAACTACCATTGCCCATGCAACCACGTTTCCATGCGATACATCGATATGTACTCCCATTGCCGTTCCTACTGCTCCAGCAATGCCTACTCCAGCCGCGAGTACCGCGCCTCTCCTAGCTCCTATGATATCCCTGGCAGCGCTTTCCGGGCCTATAGCTACAAACCTATCCTGAGCATGCCTTATATATCGTTCTCTGAAGGTCATCGAATTCACGCTATTCTATATCATTTTCCTGATATATAAAAGACTATGAAAATGCACAAATTCTGGGTCGTTTTTGATTAAACTGCGCCATGGCCGGCCTGACGACTGACCTATGTTCTGCCCCTGCTTTATAT
>JAJZJB010000015.1 GCA_021810375.1 Microcaldota archaeon | reverse complement strand
GTTTACCCCATACAGGTCGCCATGGTTTGTGTTAAAGCCAAAGCAATTGGCATAGCTAGGGAAATACAGTGTGTATCCATCTTCTGTAGACCCGCCTTCCCCATATACGACTTCGCCGCCGGATCCTGTCCAGTACATCCAGAAAGAAACTGTGTCGTACGTGCCTGTAGCTGTTTGCAGCATAGGCATAGAACCATATATATAAGAACCACTGCCGAATACACCAACGTATGTTGGCAGAAGTCCGCATGTGCCCTGTAACGAAAGGAACTGCAGGCTTCCAGGCCCGTCTGGCCTGTAGACCTGGCAACTACCTGGCTGTGCATGCGGTGCCAAGTTAGTGGCATTGAATACGCCTAAGTAGTAGAGCACTCCCAGAACTATTGCAATTATGAGAATAGCCCATCCATATGTCATCAGATATTCCATTGCAGACTGAGCCTTCAGCCTGCTTCTCGAGCTTAAAGATGACGGTACCTTCTCCATGGAAGTATGCAGGACAAAATGATGGGAAGGCAATCTTCTATTCTTATATTCTGCTTCCTGCATGCATATCACAACAAACATATTCTAACAAATACGCAAGATATATAAATCAAAGTGGCACTTGCTTATTCTACAATGGATTATCCTTCAACACGATCTGGAGCATAAGGGAATAGCTGATCAACATTCTTAAACCTACTAAAACTCGCAGCGTTATCTAAAAAGCTCCGAGTTTATCAGCAATGCCCCAACCTGCGCCTATGCGCTTGCTGTCTTCTTACCAAAAATGCCCTCGGCATAGCGTGAGAGAATCGGAACTTGCGCTATTATTGAAATGAACACGACCCCTAACACCATGGCCGTTATCACTGACAATTCGGAACTTGGGAGTATTCCAGTTCCTGCAAGCGTGGCAAGGAGTGCTATTGAAAGGGCCCCCCTGACTCCACCCATGGTGGCAATGTTGCCCCAAGCAGCTGGCATTCCGTTTCCAAGCCTCTTAAATATGGCAAATGTCGGGTATACAGTAACTACACGCGCTATTATAGTTGCAAGGTAGGCAACCAATATAAACAATGACGCATCGAAGAACAGCACCAGGTTTGTCTCAAAACCTATGAGCATGAATGCGACAGCATTTCCTATGAATGCAGCTATCTCCCAAAATGACAGTATGGAAGTCTTTACGCTTTTAGACACTGCGCGTTTCATTGTGCTGTTGCCAAAGTAAAGCCCAACTATGGCAACAGCTATGAGTCCAGATGCGCCTATGCTTGTGGCGAGTACGTACGATCCATAAACAGCTACTATGGTTAGCGTTGTTTCCGCAAGCTTGTCATTCACCCTGGCGTGTATCCATCCTGCAGCAACGGCTATCGCTATGCCTATGGCTATGCCCGCCAGGAAATTATATACGAATATTTCTATACCATTCAATATTGAAAGCGCGTCGATCAGCTTTGCCGAAGAGACAAGTATGCTAAAAAGGACTATGGCACTAGCGTCATTGAAGGCAGCTTCAATTTCCATTAGTGTGGAAAGCCTTGCCGGAACCTTTATGTGCCTGAATACTTGCAATATGGTTATTGTATCTGTCGGGGCTACGATCACTGCAAAGAGCAATGCCGAAAAAAGGGAGATGCCTGCAACCTTCCACACTACTATGCCTGCCACCACTGTCGAGACCACCACCCCCACAGTAGCCAGTGCTAGGGCTGGCCTGAACACCGCTACCAGCTCTCTCCTGCGTATATGTATCATGGCCTCAAAGAGAAGTGGCGGTACGATCAGCCCTACAAATAGACCTGTGCCTACCAGCTGGTTGTATAAAGCGCCTATCTGACTTACTGAGAATTGTATCCACCCTGGGCTGAGGGCAAGAGTAGAGAAAGCCGTTATTCCTATGCCTATGAACACCAGCATCAGAGTATATGGAATCCTTAGCCTTAACGCGATAAGCTGCGCTATTGCTATCAACATGATGAATACGGTAAGTGCTATCTCTATGGTAGAGTCAACCATCTTCTCTATCGGATTCTGGAATATCATGAATAAAATACCATAATACTTATTCCATACGCCCGTTGCTGGCCTTCGCTGTTGTAGAGAATCTATTTATAGATGCAAATTCGATTCATTTCGATTCTTCTGATTTTATGGAGGGCAGGCAGGTCTTGAGGGCTACTGCGGCATTAAACCGGATACAGGCCGCTACCAGTTTAGACGCAAGGATTGCGGTAGAAAGGCTACTCACCAACGATGAGAGAAACGACAATAAGATATTGTATGTAATGGAAAACCTGGCCCGGTCTACTAGCAGGGAGTCATCGGTGATCTCTGCTGCAAGGACCATAGCAGTTTACAGAGGGCTTCCTGGAAGTGAGGAGCAACTGCTTGTGATGTTTGAGCTCGTAACTCCAGACAATTCGGGGAGATGCAGGAAAGACCACGATTGCGCCAGCATCCTCTCAGAATGGATGCTCAATGACATAGTCATGCGCACTCTCAAGTCGTATGCGGACGATAAGGTTGCACTTTCCGGAGCCATAAGCAGCATCGCAAGCGCGGCGTATTTCTACCACACACTTGGTGAGGTACGGGAAAAGCCCTCATTTCTGGGTCTTGTCGAGACACTTGGCAAGGAGTACGGCAGGGACATCTCCAAGTCCCTAGGCCCGCTTAATGATGGTGCCATATTCACACTTTACGCCTCGGTAGAGCAGTATGCAAGCATCTCTGGCGATCCCGGGCTCGTTGACAGGACACTCTCCAGGCTTGCCATATACAAGGGCATGCCTGGGATACTGCTTGACATAACTACTGCACTAGAGCGGCTTGGAGACATGATGGGCATGATAAGGGGCATAGACGAGAATGCCAGGCATACCATACTTGCCTCTCCCACCCTATATCTCCAGCGTGCGACAAGTGATGCTGTTAGCGGAGCAGTGTTCGAATACTCGGAAAGCGAGACGCTTGCAAGGATAATATTCCCCATAATGGTCGGTTATGAGAATCTTGGGGAGGAGATGTCGTTTATGGCATCCAGGCAGGTGCGCAAGGGTTACATGAAGAGGATAATACGCTGCTTTGATGATTATGACATACTTGAGGATCAGGATAATCCTGTGCACCAGGCAATTACAGAATTTATACAAAAGATGATCGAGTCAGAAGCCCAATTCGCGGATTCACGCACCGTGCTCCTGGACCTGCTCGACAGGCATGAGGGAATGCCTGGGGTGCAAATGACCCTCGCTATGGAGTACATGTGTAGGGTAGTAGATGAGACAAGCAGCGACGAGCAGCTTGCATACATGCTTAAGATGATGAAGCACGATTACGTAGAGAGCCTTCTCGAAAGGGCATACATACCCAACTTCTCCGCGCAGTTCATGGTGGGCAAGCGCGTTATGGAACTGGCACACCAGGCAGCTAAGGGAGATATTACCCCTGAAAACTTCAGGGAAAACGTGATTTACCTGCTTGCGCTCTCGCTCAAGGGCCTTTCTGCCGAGATGGAACGCTACCAGATGCTCAGCTACGTGGAGAGCCTCAGGGGCTCACCATCAATGAACTGAGTTGCAGGTAAATTATTTATAATACAGTATTGCAACCTGATTGAGCTGTGTCATTGCATGGAGGGTAGATACGCTGATAGAAGCGCAACAATCCTGGACAGAATAGGCAGCGTGGCCGGTCCAGGAGCAAAAAATGCAGTTGCAGGAGCATTGACTTGCGATAGTGCTCTCAACGGCATTATACTCAAGGATATGGAGCGAATAGCCCTGAAATACGGCGCAAGCGCCGTGGCAGAGGCAGCAGTGCTTGTCTCCACATACAAGCGATTCGGCGATTCAGTGACCCAGGTCCTCGGAATGCTTGAAGTTGCGCTCTCGGAAGACTGCGAGGAATGCATGGAACACCATGACTGCATGGAGCTCATCTCCGAGAGGATGCGCGATGGCTATGTACTGGAGACCGCGGAATCCTACTCTGGCAGCGCAGCACTGCATGGCGTTGTCAATGGGATAAGCAATGCTGCATTGGTTTACCACGACAAGGAAGATGACAGCGAGGACATGTTCTTCGGATACATACGCCTGATACGTACGGATCACGGCCGGGAACTAATGGAGCTCTTAAGCGGCATCAATCCAAACCAGCTCTTCGGCGCATACTCTGTCATTGCAAATCACGCAATGGCCATAGAGGACATGGGCATAGTTGACCGCGTTCTAATGCCGATGCTCAAATATAGGTCCATCCCCGAGCTCATAACTGTAATACTTGACGGAATCGAACGATATTGCGGGGCCTTGTATCTGAAGCGCGGAGGAGATGAACTGGCAAGGGAGGACTTTACACTTGTTGTGGGAGAGGCTCCGGTCAAATTCGTTGAAGAATTCTGCAGCGATATAGTCGCAGACACGGTGATGGCCTATTCCGATCACCCCCGCCTGGCCAGGTTCATGCTCTCCCTAATGGGCAGATACATGAACATCGACGAAGATGCGGCCGAGGAAGCTGGCCATCTGTTGCAGAGAGATTTCATGAAAAGAATACTAGAGCCATTTGATGATGGCAGCCTGCTCAAGGGCAACGATACAATAATAACGGACATGCTCGGTGAGTTCATGGACAAGATGCTGTACCATGGCAATGATCTGGTCTATGCAGCTTCGCGCGAATCCCTGCTGGCTACATTATCATCATACGTGGATCTCAAGCCTGTGCAGCAGGTCCTTACTACCGAGTATTTGCGCGGCGCTGCAGGAGGCAATTTCTCCAACACGCAGCTCGCCGAGATCTTCAGGTTGATGCGCAATGTGCATGTGCATGACCTTCTATCCAATAACGATTACCAGATGGGCTCTTCAAGCTACAGGTCCTATGTGGCGCCATACACGGTGTATCTGGCGCAAAGTGTCTCGCTTGGCCAACTCTCCGAAGGGCAATTCGAGCATAGGATAAAGTACCTTTGCATGTTGCCACAGCCGCAGCTTGCCGAGGCCATAGATCCATACATACAATACGTGGAGAGGTTAAGGATCATAGACCGCTCGCCGCCTCCTTCCATGAACTGACCCGTCATGCATAATCTTTGCAATACGAAGAACCCTAAGACTCGGCTGGAAGACGGCAGCATGGAATTGAATCCTGCAAAGGATCCAAGCGCCGCCATCTGATGCGTAATCTCAGGAATGTCACAGCATCGTGGGCAAAAAGCAGCTGTAAGTGAATCACGCGGACAACAAGCTAATAAGCATGCCATGCATATTACTATGCGGTGTTTTTATGGAACTCCCGAGCAAGGCAAAGAAGCTTATGGACGGAAAGAACTTCATTAACATAGCCACGCTTATGCCGGACGGATCTCCGCAAGTGACCGTGACATGGGTCGACAGGGATGGCGATACTGTGCTTATCAATACCACTGAGGACAGGGTTAAAGCGAAGAACGTAAGACGTGATCCCAGAGTGGCACTCAGCATATTCAGCATTGACGATCCCTACGATGCGGTCTTCCTGAGAGGCAAGGTTGTGGAAATGACAAAGGCAGGCGCAGAGGAGCATGTCGACAAGCTCTCACAGAAATACACCGGTGCTAACTACAGGCAGCACGGCGACAGGATATTGCTGAAAATAGAGGTGCACCATGCCCATGTGCAGAAACCCTGACCCATTACCTATAAATTTAAATTCTTCTGGTTGCAACTGTTAGTGATGCAATGAAAAAGATATCAAGCCGATTACTCTACGGAATAGCCGCTGTGATCGTAACGGCAATAATACTTGCGGTATACATATCCACTGCAAGCGCCACAGGCGCAACGGCAAAGGTCGGCGATAATGTCAGCGTATACTACACCGGGTCATTTACAAACGGCACAATATTCAGCACCAATGTCGGACAGGCGCCACTCAGTTTTGTGGTGGGCTCTAATGCCATAATATCCGGGTTCGGGCAGGCCGTTATCGGCATGCATGTCAATCAGACAAAGACGGTTGCCATTCCTGCAAACGAGGCCTATGGCGAAGTGAACCCTTCACTGATACTTGTGGTACCGCGATCCTACTTCGGGAACAACACAGTCACTACCGGAATGACCGTGGCGAGCAATTCCAGCGGCCATTATGCGCAGGGCAGGATAACCGCTGTGAATGCGACTAATGTAACAATAAACTTCAATCCTCCCCTCGCAGGCTACACGCTGGTATTCAAGATAACACTCGAACGCATAAACTCCTGAAAAGACGGATAATCTTATTAATGTGAAGCGGCGCAATTTATCATTGCTGTGGAGAGGTAATAACATAGGAAAAGTGCTGATAATAGGCGCGGGAGGAGTAGGGCGCGTTGCAGCGCACAAATGCGCGCAGGCCAACGACGCTTTTTCTGAAATAGTCCTTGCCAGCAGGACTCTGTCCAAGTGCGAACAGATAGCCAATGAGATAGAAGGCAGAACCGGGCGTAGGATAAAGACCGCGCGTGTCGATGCAGGCAATGTCAAGGATCTTGTATTGCTAATAAAGGAACACGATCCAGATCTTGTTCTGAACGTTGCGTTACCATACCAGGACCTGGCAATAATGGACGCGTGCCTGAAGACCGGTGTCAATTACCTTGACACTGCCAACTACGAATCCCCAGAGCTGGCCCACTTTGAGTACAAGCAGCAATGGGCTTACAACGAGAGGTTCAAGCAGAAGGGCATTATGGCAGTGTTGGGTTGCGGGTTTGACCCCGGCGTATCCAACGTTTTCTCCGCATACGCCCAGAAGCATCTCTTCGACGAGATAAACTATATAGACATATTGGATTGCAACGCGGGTAGCCACGGCTATGATTTCGCGACGAACTTCAACCCAGAGATCAACATCAGGGAAGTAACACAGGCGGTAAGGCACTGGAGCAACGGCAAGTGGGTGGAGACGCCGCCTATCTTGGATCCTCGGAGCGTGCACTTCAGTTTTGATTATCCTATGGTCGGAAAGAGGGAGAGCTACCTGCTTTACCACGAGGAGCTAGAATCGCTTGCGATGAATATCAAGGGCCTCAAGAGGATAAGGTTCTGGATGACTTTCTCAGAGAACTATCTTACGCACCTGAGGGTCCTGCAGCACGTAGGCATGACCAGGATAGACGAAGTTGACTATGAAGGAAAGAAAGTGGTGCCGCTGAGGTTCCTAAAGGCCCTTCTTCCCGACCCTGCCAAGATCGGCACGAATTATACCGGCAAGACAGTAATAGGCAACGTATTCACCGGGATGAAGTCCGGACAAAAGAAATCCGTATACATATACAATGTCTGCGACCACGCGGAGTCGTTCAAGGAAGTCGGAGCACAGGCAATCTCCTATACTACGGGTGTACCGGCTATGATAGGAGCAATGCTCATGCTCAACGGCACCTGGAAAGGCAGTGGCGTGTTCAATGTTGAGCAGCTCGACCCTGACAAGTTCATGAACGCGCTGAACAGGTACGGCCTGCCATGGCAGGCAGTTGATTTTAAAGGCAAGCTTCCGGAATGACTATGAAAATGCATCTAGAAGAACAGAAAAGGTTTCCCAAAAGCGTTACTGATAGCGTCGAGACCCCATGCTTTGTAGTGAGCGAAAGCATGCTCAGGAGGAACCTGGAGATACTTGGCCATGTCAAGAAGAAGACCGGAGCCAAGGTGCTACTGGCATTGAAGGCATTTGCCACATACGAGACATTTCCGCTGCTGAGCAAGTATCTTGACGGCATATGTGCGAGCGGACCAATGGAAGCAAGGCTGGGAAGGGAAGAGTTCGGAAAGGAGGTGCATACCTATGCGCCTGCATACTCCGACAAGGACATCATTGAGGCAATAAGGTACTCCGATGTCATAATATTTAACTCAATAGCGCAATGGAAGAAGTATCGCGGACTGGTGAAGGAATCCAAGCGCAAGATAGAGGTGGGGCTGAGAGTGAATCCTGGCAGGTCTACTGTAAAGACCAGGCTATACAACCCGACCCTTCCCGGGTCTAGGCTTGGGATGCTGCCCGAGGACCTTGAAGGGGAAGACCTTGCCGGTGTGGACGGCATACACTTCCATGCTTTATGCGAACAGAACGCAGCAGAGCTGGCCAAGGTGCTGAGGCTCTTCGAGCGCACATACGGCAAGTACATACCGCAAATGAAATGGATCAATTTCGGCGGAGGGCACCACATAACTAGAAAAGATTACGATGTGGAATTGCTAGTCAGGATCGTGAACAGGTTCAAGGAGAAGTACGGGGTGCAGGTGCATCTTGAGCCGGGGGAGGCCGTTGCCCTCTATTCCGGGGTCCTTGTAGCAACAGTGCTAGACATAATCCATAACAAGCTGGACATAGCCATACTGGATACCTCTGCGGAAGCACACATGCCAGATGTCCTTGCGTCGCCGTACCGCCCCGAAATAATCGGTGCCGGAAAGCCGGGGGAGCATAAGTATACGTACCGCCTCGGAGGGATGACGTGCCTGGCCGGCGATGTAATAGGCGACTATTCTTTTGCTACCAAGCTCAAGCCCGGCGATAGGCTTGTATTTCTGGACATGGCGCATTATTCTATTGTAAAGACTACAACATTCAACGGCATACGCCTGCCTAGCATAGCCATATACGGCCTTGACGGAAAGCTCAGGATCGCTAAGAGCTTTGGATACGAGGACTATAAGCGGCGACTGTAAGCGTTCCTGCTGTACACGCTAATTATCGCTTGCGCACAGTGAAGAATAAGATGGCGCAGCACTCCTGTCGAGTACTGCGTCTCAGCACAATTCAGCCCCCTATCTTGAACATCTTCGTTCCGCAGACAGGGCATACTCCCTGTGTTGCTTTCTTACCATTCTTCATGGTAACCTGCTTCGCATCCTTCATTTCTCTCTTTTCTTTGCACTTAACGCAATAGGCTTGTACCATAGTATCGCCAAATACTCTATTAACTGATGACTATAAAAAGGTTGCCCCAACCAATCGCTTTTGATCTGGGGGCAAATGCCGGGCTTGCCTGTCGTCTTCTACATGAAATGAATCGGGCATATTGACTAAGAGGATTCCTGCGTGATAGGAACATTCTGCCAATTGATATGACCTGACAGGTCTCATTCGACGAGGTACTTGTACACTAGTGCAGCTACTATGCCGCCTACTATGGGGCCTATCCAGTAGACATACCAGTTGTTCAGGAATCCCGCAGCTATGGCCGGACCAATTGCCCTGGCAGGGTTCATGGCAGCTCCTGTGAATGATCCGCCTATGAAGACATCAAGCATGACCACAAGCCCGACTCCGAATCCAGCCATCTTCGGCGCCCTCCTGTCTACAATAGTTCCCATAACCATCATTACAAGGAAGAACGTCATAAGCGCCTCGAATAGTATTCCCTGTACTACTGTAACTCCGGATCCCAATGCAGGTGCGCCATAGTGCACGGGCACACCAGCCGATGCAGGATAAAGAGCTACAAGCACCAGTCCTGCAAGGATAGCGCCTATCACCTGCGCTATTATATATACCACTGCCTCCCTGCCGCTTATCAGGCCCTTCACCCATGCCGCTATTGACACCGCAGGGTTTATGTGCCCGCCAGAGATGTTCATGGCAAATGAAATGGCAAGCGCAAGGCCTATTCCGTTGCCAAGGGCTATTACGATCAAGCCTGTGCTTCCCAGCCCTGCATACTGTGCTGCAACAACCGATCCTGCACCCAGGATCACGAATATAAACACTCCAAGAGCCTCAACAAAGGCCCGCTTCCCAAGACTCGGGTTTTTGGTTCTTCCTGCCATAGAGTCACAGCAATACGTGCAATGCAAAACTTAAATAATCGATGTTTCATGACCACAATGCCCATGTCCGGCTACTTTCAGTCAATAAAATAGCAGTGCAACTGCTCGATACTGTTCCGCCAGCATCCAATAAAAATGGCGATGTGGCCTGACTGTACGCCTGCTCCAGAGAATGAGAAACCTACAAAAAACCTGCTTTTGCCAAATGCTTTAATAATCAGTCTTCCAGATATATGGTTGTGTTTGAAATGACAAAAGAAGGCAACGCATGGCCGCTGGTGACTCTGATAGCAGTGCTGCTTCTTGGCGCAGTTGCTATAGTATCCATTACCCACTCCAACTCATACGGATCTACCGCGCCACCACAGGGCAATACCATCACAACTAACCATGCTATCACCGTGACTGCGATCGGCTATGCCCGAGGCCAGCCTTCGCAGGCTCAGATGTATATTAATGTAAACGGCACCGGTTCAACGACGCAAAACGCAGTGGCTAATCTCTCATCCACAATGGGGAATCTTAACAATACCATCTATGCGTATGTGGGAGACAATCTCAGCAACATAGAAACCTCGTCTTACAATGTAGAGGCCATATGCAATGGCACGTATTACACGATCTCGTCAACGCTATATCCGAGATTCAAGTGCTCCTATCCAGTTACATATGAAGCCGATGAGCGACTGATTGCGCTTCTGCCTAACCAGACGCAGGCAGGTGCAGCCGTCAATGCACTCTCGGCCATACCAAACGTATACGTAAGCAGCATCTATTCAAAGTTCTCCAACGCCCAGATAGCCGCGCTCAGGCCAATTGCACTCTCAGATGCAATGCAAAACGCGACAGAGCAGGCATCTGCCACGCTTGGGAGTGGATACAACATCTCAGTACTGAATGTATCGGTGAACAGCTATTATTTCAGGCCGTTCCCCCTATATGTTGCAAGTACAGCCTCGTCATCCCCTCCTCCTCCAATAATTTATGGCGGAACCAGTACAATCTCGGAGAGCGTTACCGCGGTCTTTGCATATTCCAAGAGTTGAAGGGAATCACCTGCCTGCCTTACCCTCGGGCTTCACTGCAGGGAACGGTATGACCTCCTTGATGGATATGTTGTCTGTCAGTATCATCGCCAGCCTGTCTATCGCAAGGCCCATGCCTGCCGTTGGCGGCATTCCGTATTCTATCGCTTCCAGGAAATCAGAATCGCTCGGAGGCGCTTCGTAATCGCCCTTCTTCCGTTCAAGCTCCTGCGCCTCAAACTTCTTCCTCTGCTCCTGCGGGTCCGTGAGCTCGGAATAGCAGTTCCCCTCCTCCTTGCCGGCTATGAAGAGCTCGAACCTCTCGCTCAGCTTGGGATTACCGCGTTTGTCCTTGGTAAGGGGGCACATGTACGCAGGAAAGTCTATTACAAAAGTCGGATGGAAGAGGTCTGGCTTTATGTATTTGTCGAACAGGGCGTCAGCAACATGATACGCATTCTTTATCGGAATGTCCAAGCCTTCGTCCTTGGCCACCTTGACTGCTTCTGCATCCGTCATTATCGAGACATCTATCCCTGCCTGCCTCTTCAGCTCCTCCACCCACGGCACCCTCTTGAAAGGCGGTGTGAAGTCTATCTCGCGACCCTGGTATCCAACCTTGTAGGATCCGAATATGTGCTTTACAAGTCCGGAGAGCATCCTCTCAGTGAACCTCATGAAATCGTCATAGTCCTTATAGGCCTCGTAGAACTCTATCTGCGTGAATTCGGGATTGTGTGTAGAGTCTATATCCTCGTTCCTGAAATCCTTTGATACCTCATACACCTTCTCGAAGCCGCCTATTATAAGCCTCTTCAGGTAAAGCTCGTCGGATATCCTCAGGAATACTTTGGCGTTTAGCGCATTGTAATCAGTGAGGAAAGGCTTTGCGTTTGCCCCTCCATACGTGGGTTGCAGCACCGGGGTCTCGAATTCTATGTAGCCTTCCGCATCAAGGAAGTCCCTAAGGTATTTCAGTATCTTGGCCCGCATGGTCAGGAAGCCGCGCACGCCAGGATTCATTATGAGGTCCAGGTACCTCTTCCTGTAGCGCAATTCCATATCCGTTAGGCCGTGGAATTTCTCAGGCATTGTCAGGAGCGACTTTGCCAGCATTGTCACCTCCTCCGCATCCACGGTTATCTCGCCTTTCTTGGTCTTCATTATTCTCCCGCGCACGCCTATTATGTCTCCTACGTCAGTGAGCCTTGCTATCTTGAGTGCATCCTCCTTTGCGCTATCCTCCTTGATCAAGACCTGTATCTTGCCATACCCATCAAGTATGTCTATGAAAAAGAGCTTGCCCATCTCCCTTCTCTTGATCATCCTTCCCGCCATGCGCACCTCCTTGCCTTCCAGGCTGCCGAACTCGCCCACCACATCTACTGTCTTGTGGGTTACCGAGAAAGTGTACGGATACGGGTTCACCCCCAGCTCCCTGAGCTTCTTCAGCTTCTCCAGCTTGAACTTGTCGACCATAGGATGACCTGTTTCAGGTAAATTGATGCATGGAAAATATATATAAGCAGTATCAGCGTGAAGCGTTAGAATTCCTCATCGCCTTAACCATGAGATAAAGAGCTACAAGCAGCACAATCGCCACGACCGCAATTATTGGCACAAAGTACTGCGATATGCCTGCCGAACCGCTGGCTACAGTTGCAGTACTGTTTGACTGCCCTGATTCCGTACCGTTACTGGCTGAGACCGTTGAGGAAGTGTTATTCTGCGTTGTTGTGGATATGACCGTTGTGGTGCTCTTTGCTGTCTTATTCGCAGGAGCCTTGAGCAGTGCGGCAGGCACGCCGTACTGCCTTATGCTCTCGTTATAGTCTAACTGGCCGTTTGTTACCCTTGCCGTGCCGTTCCCAGGCTCCACCGATAGGTTTATCGCGGCTTCTTCAGTGTCCATTCCGAAATCCGCCACTACTGGGAAGGGCTCAATCCTTCCCGTGCTGCCATTCAGGTAACCTATCCACACGGTTGCATTTGAGTTGTAAAACTGCGAGACCTCCCCGCTTCCTTCCCCGCCCAGCACCATCTCCGCATCGTAATAACTTCCGTTGTATTGCGAAAGATACGGCTCCGGGGACTGGTAATACGGGGTCACAAGCATGTATGCGCTTCTTGCTGGTATATTGAAGGTTATGTTGTCATAGAACCTGTATGTGCCGTTCTGGTCATATCCCATATGCACTACAGGATGCCCATTCTCCATGCTTATGGTTATTACGGGATTGAAGAAGAGCGGATATGAGAACTGCGTGGAATTTATGTAGTATCCATAGAATTCCTGGCTTACGTTCGAGAAGATACCTGGATATGTTGTATTTGAGAAGTTCCCATATCCTGTTATGGTTCCATTTGTTACATTTGCGTTATTCCCGGTCAGGTTCCATATGTTGTCGACAAGGAATTCGGTTCTGTTGCTCGTGTTAA
Source organism: Microcaldota archaeon (assembly GCA_021810375.1). Taxonomy (GTDB): domain Archaea; phylum Micrarchaeota; class Micrarchaeia; order Micrarchaeales; family CABMGC01; genus JAKAVK01. The sequence goes on along the minus strand of JAJZJB010000015.1, from coordinate 1,480 downwards.
GGTCCATAACATCCTGGAGCCAATAAGAGTAGCGTTTGCCATCCATGCCAGTGATATTCATCACCGTATTCAACTGCACCGTAGCTCCGTACGCGGAGACATTGCCAGGCGGCACTGAGTTGTATGCAGAGAGCGCATTTATCCTCGAATAACCTACTATTGTGCTGGTCTCGACCTGATAAGCTCCAGTGCCCTGGGATATGTTGTACAAGCCGTAGCTCGCCACTCCTACTGGTACCGGTGTTGTCGCATTAACCTCCAATACAGGGTTGACAAGCTGTGCATAGACCTGGTTTGAGAAGGCCATGACGAGAACAAATGCGAGTACAGGCGCAACGAATAACGCTCTAAAAAGCCTCATACGCATATACATGCAAAGTGCTTATTTATATCCAAGGCAGATTATCGGCCTCTACCTGTTCCCAGGCTTCTCGCGTCTTTTCACTGCAGATGCTATTGCCGCAATCAGGGCAAAAGCCGCGCCTATGTAGAATACTATGTGCAATCCACTGACAAATGGCTTTGATATAAGGGTCGGGAAGAAGGAGGTGCCAAGAATGGCATTCCTGTTCGTTGCAGGCAGGCTGCTGAGCACTGATTGCGGGAGTAGGCTTTCCATTGGGTTGTATCCAAGGAGCGCTGCGAAGAGTACAGTTGTCGGGGGAAGCTTGGAAATGCCCAGTGCCACAGACGATGAGACATTCTGCGCTACAAGCCCGTGATACAACGCGCCAGACAGATCTGTAGAGACTCCAAGTACGAGCAGGGAGAAGAAGATAACCAGGCTGAACATGAATGAAACATTCATAAGTGTGGACCTCATTCCCGCCGTTGCACCTCTTGTTTCAGGAGGCACAGAGTTCATTACTGCAGCTGTGTTAGGTGCAGCAAACATCCCCTGCCCGATGCCGAGCAGGAATATTATCGGCGCGAATACATAGAAATTGAAGTTTACCGGAAGGAAGAGCAGCGCTATGAAGCCTGCAACACCAACGAGCATTCCCAATGTGGAGAAGAGCCTTGAGCCGTATTTGTCTGAAAGAGTTCCGAAAAGCGGACCCGCCACAAGGAATCCCAGTATCAGTGGTGTCATGTCTATCCCTGCCTGGAACGGGGTATTGATGAAATTTACCCCGTGAAGGGGAAGCCAGATCCCCTGGAGCCATATTATAAGCACGAATTGCAAGCCCCCTCTTGCCATGCCTGACAAGAAAAGGCTAAGATTGCCAAGGCTAAATGTAGGTATCTTGAACAGTTCAAGGTGAAACATGGGGTCCTTGGATTCCTTCTCAATGTATACAAAAGCGATAAGCATTAATATGCCCGCAGCAAGACCCCCCATTACCCAAGGGTCTGTCCATCCCGACGAACTGCCTCCGTAAGGCAGCAGGCTGTATATCAGCGAAGCTAGTATCAAAGTCAATCCTACAGCAAAGGCAGCATTGCCTAAGATATCCAGTTTCTGGTCCTTCTTGATTGT
>JAJZJB010000014.1 GCA_021810375.1 Microcaldota archaeon | reverse complement strand
GCCCGTTCTTCTCCGGTTTAGGCAACTCATATATGCCAGCTATTCCGAGTATATACGACGCCTCGTCCTTAGTGAGCCTGGTGTCCTCCTTTGTCAGGAAGTACATTCCTGTAATGCCGTCTTCGTTGTTGGTTATAAGCGCCTCTCCGTCCCGTGGCGAGAATATCTGGTATTGCACCTCAAGCAGGTACTTCGCCTCCGCCTGTGCCTCCAGTGTCTGCGGCACATGAAGGTTCATTTCGTCTCCGTCGAAGTCCGCATTGTATGGCGGGGTTACGCAGAAATTTATCCTGAACGTCTTTCCAGGAAGCACTCTGACGCGATGTGCCATTATGGACATCCTGTGCAGAGAAGGCTGCCTGTTAAATAGGACAATGTCACCGTCTACGAGCTGCCTCTCAAGTATGTCTCCCGGCTTCATCTCCTTGAGAAGGTCTTCCCTATTGGTGTCTATGACACGCTTCCTCTTGCCGTCTGTGCTTATCAGATTCAGTATCATTGGATATGCTGCCCTCGAGAGAAGCTCCCTGGCCTTGTCGATGTTCCAGAGAGTCACATAGAATGGCACTGTAAGTTTTGACGCTATGTCAAACGGCACTCCCACCTCGTCTAGGTCTATGTACGGATCGACGCTTATCACTGTCCTTGCGCTGTAGTTGACCCTCTTTCCGGACAGGTTGTACCTGAATCTCCCTTCCTTGCCCTTGAGTCTCTGCGCAAGCGTCTTGAGTGCCCTTCCGCTCCTGTGCCTTGCAGGAGGTATTCCCGAGGTCTCATTGTTAAAGTATGCAGTGACGTGGTACTGCAGCAGTTCCCACAAGTCGTCTATTATTATCTGCGGTGCTCCGGCGTTTATGTTCTGTGCAAGGCGCTGGTTTATCCTCATTATGTCCACGAGCTTGTGTGTAAGATCGTCCTCGCTCCTCTCTCCGCTTTCGAGCGTGATGGATGGCCTCACATTAACCGGAGGTACCAGCAGAAGCGTGAGCACAAGCCATTCCGGCCTGCTTACATTGGGATCTATGCCAAGCATTTCAAGGTCATCGCTATTTATCCCTGCAAGCGAGTCCCTTATCTCGTCCGGCTTCAGTTTCTTGTCACCGACATAGAAGTACGTGGGCGAGGAGAACTTTATCTTGTCCTGTACCGCTCCGCAGTGCGGGCACTTCCTTGCGCTCCTGATCTTCTTTAGTATGCTCTTGCCGCTCTTCCTGCCCTCGATTTCCTCATCATGCTCGGCAATCTCTTCCTCAGTCAGGTTCTGCGCTTCAAGCGCTACTATGCCCTTTACCTTGTCCCTGACTCCTTTTATTTCGTCGTCGCTCATGAGTATCCTGTGGCACGATCCGCATGTCGACTGAAGAAGCATGTATATGATCTTTGAGAATTCAGAGTGTATGACTGGCCTAATGAGCTCTATGTGCCCAAAGTGGCCGGGGCAGGTCTTGGCCCTGGCACCGCAGGTCTTGCATACGAGTCCCGGATCTATTACTCCCAGGCGCTGGTCCAGAAGGCCCCCGTCTATGGGATAACCGTCTTCGTTGTATGTGTCAGGCACGCTGAGCTTTACTACGCTCAGCTTCTTGGTCTGTTCAGGGGATATTATCCCGAATTTCACGCTCTGGATTACTTCTGCCTGCATGTTATCATCACAAATTCAGCTTGATGCTCGGCATTATGTGCAGAGATTTTATTTCATCAAGCAGTATCTTGAAAGCATAACTTATCTCGACTTCTTCGAACGCGCTGTTGCCGTCCAGCGGGCAGACCGCTACCCTCTTTATCCTGTCGTAGTAGCCAATCTCGCCGCACTGCTTGCATATAAGCACCTCTGCCTTGTCGCTCTGGTCAAGAAGCCTTTCCTTGAGCAGCAGGCTCGCTCCGTATCCTATCAGCGCGTCACGTTCCATTTCCCCGAACCTGAGCGCACCCTGCCTGGCCTTTCCTTCAGTAGGCTGATGCGTCAATATCTGTACTTTGCCTCTGCTCCTTACCTGAATCTTGTTGCTCACCATATGGTAGAGCCTGTTGTAATACACTACACCGGTGAATATCTTCGCCTTGAATGGCATCCCAGTTATTCCATCGTAGAGCACTTCCTCCCCGTTCCTGTCAAAACCGTGCTTCTCAAGCATCTTGCTGTACTCTTCCATGCGAACGGAGCCCTTCTCCGCGAAGGCTGTACCATTTATTATCTTCCCATCTACAGCTCCTGCCTTCCCAGCCAGTTCCTCAAGCAAGTGACCAAATGTAAGTCTGGTGGGTATCGAGTGCGGGTTGAGCAGCAGGTCAGGCACCACTCCGTTCTCAGTGAAGGGCATGTCCTCCTGCGGTACTATCATGGCAATTACTCCTTTCTGCCCGTGCCTGCTGGCAAACTTATCCCCCCTCTCAGGTACCCTTAGACTCCTCACTCTAACCTTGACTATCTTTGTAGCCCCTGTCGACTCGGTGAACACAACGCTGTCCACATCTCCGAATTCCCCTGTCTTTAGAACTGACGAATCGTCACGCATCTTCTCTTCAAGTCCTCCTGCCCCTATGTTCTCCTCTAGGAACCTTGGCGGTGCGACTTTTCCTATAAGTGCATCTCCCTCGTCAACATGCATCTCCGGCTCTATTATGCCGTCGTCCCCAAGCTTCGAGTATACGTGCTCGCCCATGTAGCCTTCGGCAGTCGGCGCAGGTATCTTGAACTTGTCCTTCTGGCCTCCCGGATACCTCCTTTCCTCGTCTACGTATGTCTTGTAAAAGATGCTCCTCCCCAGGCCCCTGTCAACTGCAGCCTTGTTGATTACGACTGCATCTGCCATGTTGTATCCATAGTAAGTGGAGAGCGCCACGACGAAATTCTGCCCGCTTGGATGGTGCTTTATATTGACCCCCTCATACGCAGACGTTGTTACTATTGGTGCCTGCGGGTAGAACAGGAGGTATGCGCGCGAATCAAATCTGATGTTGAAGTTAGATGCATAAAGCCCCTCCGCCTGCTTTGTGAAGTTTGCGAGCATCGCGTGCCTTGCGATGTTGTTGTGCTCCGGGAACGGCGTGGTATTGACCGTGAATCCGAATATTGCCGTTACGTCTATTTCCATGTGCGTGGTCTGGTCCGTTATATCTTCCTCGCCGAACGCCACTATGGCATTCTCCTCTTCCTCAGCGTCTAAATATTCCAGTATCCCGTTCCTAAGCAGATAATTGAAGTCGATTTCGTGCTTCCAGAGCTTGTCCAGTAACTCGGGGGTTAGCTTCGACTTCTTATCCTCTATTATTATGTAAGGCTTCCTTATCCTTCCCTTGTCGGTGTTTATGTCTATGGAGTTGAGTTTCTCAATGAGCGCCACGTTGACCTCTCCGGAGATGAGCCCCTTTCTCCTGGCCTCCCTGACTTCCTTAACATAGGTCTTCGGGTCGTCCACATACCCAAGGATCCTTCCATTCAGGTACAAGTAATACTTATTGTTCTCTTCTTTTGCCATAATATCAGACCTGCTCTACCTTGCCTATTCCCTTAAGCTTCTGTTCTATCTGCCCTTCCTCCGCCCCTACAGTGACCTTCGCCATTATCGCAAGGTATTTGGTAAGTCCCACCTCCTGGCCTTCTGGTGTCTCAGACGGGCAGATCTTGCCCCATTGGGTTCCATGCACATCCCTTGCCCTGAAGTGCGGGTGCTTCTTTGCGAGAGGGGACTTGACCCTCCTCAGATGAGTGTACGAGCTTATGAAATTTGTCCTGTCAAGAACCTGGGAGACTCCGGTCTGGCCTGCAACCCATGTTCCTGTACCCATTGCATAAGCGATCTTCTCAGTAAGTGTATCTGGGTTGATTATGGCCTGTATGCTGAGCTTTCTGCCTCTTGCGCTTGTCCTCTCAATCTGATACTTTACCTCTTTGACGAAGAATCGGAATGCGTACGCAAAAAGCTCCTCCATGAGCTCGCCGGAGAACTTGACTCTCTTGTTGGCATAGTGGTCCTTGTCGTCCTGCCGCGCTAGTCTGTTCCCTATTATCGTAGCCTTCCTTGCCATTTGTATAAGGTACTTGCCCTTCTCCCTCCTATCCTCGCTGCCACCGCCTATGTGCGGGAGAAGATAATTGTCTAGCTGCATCTCGGCCCTTTTCTCCTGATACTTGCTTGCCTGACCCGGTGCAGCCATCTTGCCAAGCTCAAGCAGTGCATCCTTCGGCTGAAGGTCCTTTGCATCGCTTGTCTCTATACTTAGAAGCAGGTCGTTCTTGAAAGGGAGAAGGTCGCTGGCGAAGTTCAGCACCTCGTCTATCTGCAGGCCAAGTGCCCTTAGAAGCATGATAAGATCGATGCTCTTGCTTGTCGTCGGAAAGTCTACAGAGAAGGTACCGTTCTGGTTTCTCGTCACGACACAGCGTGCCCTGAATCCAGGGGTTGTTGAGAAGACGCGGCTCTTCACTTCACGTCCATCTCCTTCCCTGGTAGTTATTATCCTATTTGGCGCCACATCTTCAAGTCCTATAAGCACTCTCTCTACGCCCTTGATTATGAAGTAGCCTCCAGGATCCTCTGGGTCTTCACCATTCTCTATCAGCTGGCTTCTAGCCATTGTCTTTGTATTGCAGAGGTTGCTCCTGACCATTATGGGCAATTCGCCCACGAACACTTCTCCATATGCCGCTGTCTTCTCTATTCCCCTTATGATTGGCACTACCTCTATGAATATTGGTGTAGCATAGGTGAGGTTCCTAAGTCGCGCTTCGTTTGGCAGTATGCCCCTCCTTGAACCGTCAGACTCGATTATCGAGACGCGGTCTAACCTTATGTTCCCCAACTTGAGCGCAAAGCCCTCCACGCTAGGTTCTATAAGATTCTGCCTGCTGACTACCTTCTGCAGGCTCGAGTCAAGGAATCTGTTGAAGCTCTCTGTCTGGTGCGAGACCAAGGAAGTCGAGTTGAGATACGAATCTAACAAACCATATTGTTTCATGTACATCACACCGTAGAGGAAATTAACCCTCTACTACAACTCTGTAATAAAGATATGCATTGCCGTTGTCGTTCCTGCTTATCTTTATGACATGCCCGGGTTTTGCCCCTAGCTTCCTGCACTGCGGATCACTCTCCAGGATCTTCGGGAGATTCTCCAGCGCTATGTGCTTTTCCTGCAAAAGTTCGTTCACTTCCTTAAGCCTGAGTATCTCATGTACCGGTACAATTTCATGGTCGCTTTTACCTGCCAAAGATCCACCTAAAAAGAGCACTAACAACGACGCGCATGCCGTAAGGTATATATATCAAAACCTTTATAACCCCTCCGCCTATTCATGTGACCGCCACTATCTTGCATGCATATTGGCCTTGTAGTTTAATTATCAATAAAACTACAGATTTAGGAATAAAACTACAAACTTATCTGCTTTAGAGTTCAGTTTGGATATTCTCTTAGCGCTTCTGTTAGTATTTCATTAGGCAATGGCAATTTTGAAGTTACTGCCCATAGTGCACCAATTTGGAGTAGATGTTGCCTATCACTACTAAAGACAAGCCTTCCATCCATAGGTAGATCGCTAGGCGACTCAATGGTAATGCTAGCATTTATATGCACAGCACCGTTTGTACTTTCTTCATTTTTAATTGACTCAGAACCTTTGCTTGTTCGAGTCTCATTAGTCTTAGCACTCCACTGCACACTAAATCCACCTGAATCTACACTAAGAAATATGGGCATATTGTCATCATTGCCTCTCCTTACACGTTTTATACCGTCTTCCATACTCAACGTTTCATCCAATCCTCCTGCCCAAGTTTGGACTACCATCTTAGTGTTATCTGAAGGCCTGAAAATTCTATTGACCTGTTCAACAAATCTGGTAGGACTTATCTCTGATTGCCAATAAACACTGAAATGTGGTACACCATCTCCTACTCTATAATGCTCTATAGCAGCTACAGGCAAATCCCCTAATGTAATATCAGTAATTCTCAACCCAATATCCTGAAAATCATCAGGACGCTTCTCGGATTTATGGAAAAGCATTGAACGGTTACTATCCAATACTCGTTGTGCCTTCATTTGAACCAAACAATATGTCAAATATTCTGATTAATTAAGATATCGCTAAACTCAAATTACAAATAAAACTACAAAAAGATAAGAAAAACTACAGAAAACCGATTAAACTACAAAGCCATGCATATTAGGCTTGTGGTTTAATGGCACGTTCAACAAGACTTGGGTTATTGATAAATTCTATTGATATACCTATATTATATCTATTTATACGGCAAAACAAACAGCAAAGCCACATATATGAATATAATACAATGAAATTCATATCAAGAGCGTGCTAAGATGCAATTCCTAATTATAGCCAAGGACTTCAAGGAAGGCGGCCTAGAAAGGCGCATGAAATGCCGCGCAGACCACGTGCTATTATGCGATAAGCTGGTAGCCGAGGGCAAGTACATATACGGGGTTGCAACTCTCGATGATAAGGGAAAGATGACTGGGTCAGTTATGATCTTTGACTTTCCCAGCAGGAAAGAGCTCGACGAGTACATGAAGATAGAGCCCTATATCCTAGGAAATGTATGGGATTCCATAGAAATAACACCTTGCCAGCCCGGGCCTTCCTTTACCGAAGAGCACAAAAAGACATTAAAGTGACCTGCCCCGGCGAAACAGTTAAATGCATCATTTATGAAGTATTCCTGGTACAATGCCTGCAGACTTCAACGTAACTGCTTACGACGTGGATGGTCAAGTAGACTACAACAAGCTTATCGAGAGATTCGGCATCAAGCCGATAACCAGGGAGATCGAGAAGCGCATGGAGAAGGATGCCGGAGAGCTGCATTTCATGATACGCCGTGGCGTGGTCTTTGCGCATCGCGATCTCGATTGGCTCCTTGACCAATACGAGAAGGGAAACAAATTCTACCTATACACCGGACTTGCACCATCTGGGAACATGACAATAGCACATCTGGTCCCCTTCATATTCACCAAATGGCTGCAGGAGAGCTTCGGCGTAGAGGTCTACATTCAGATTCCCGACGAAGAGAAGTTTCTTGCCCGACATGACCCTAACCTTACGCTTGATAAGGTCCATGAACTGTCTATGGAAGCGGCACTAAACATACTTGCGCTTGGATTCGACCCCAGCAAGACCAAGATATTCATGGACACCGACTATGCCGGATTCATGTACAAGCAGGCAGTCAGGATATCAAAATACATAACATTCTCAATAGCCAAGGACGCATACGGTTTTGGCAACGACACAAATGTGGGCACGCTTTTCTATCCTAGCATGCAGGCTGTGCCTGCCTTCATGAAATCCGTGCAGGAAGGAAAGAACATACCCTGCCTAATACCGCTGGGAGTTGACCAGGATGTGCACTTCAGGGTAGCAAGGAATGCCATAGAGAAACTCGGATATTACAAGCCTGCAATACTGCATGCGAAGTTCCTTCCCGGACTGAAGGGGGAGCCAAAGATGTCAGCAAGCGATCCCGACACTGCAATTTACCTTTCCGATACCCCGGAGGTTGTCAGGAAGAAGGTGAACAAGGCCATCACCGGACAGCAAGCAACAGCGGAATTGCAGAAAAAGCTCGGAGGGGATCCTGAGAAGTGCTCTGTTTGCCAATATTACAAATTCCTGTTCGAGCCCGATGACGTGAAGCTTGAGAAGATATTCGAGGGCGAGCGGAAGGGCACCATGCTTGCGGGGGAGCACAAGGCCGCACTTGCAAAAGCCATCAACGAATTCCTGGCAGAGCACAGGAACCGGAAAGAAGAGCTCCGTGGCATGCTGGGCAGTGTTATGCTGAAAGGCTGAAAGAATAGTAGTCACTGCGGCAAAACATGTGAGAGCAGAAAGGGTTTTAAGCCTTCTTTGCATTCGTCTTATAGCCGACCGGTGATATGAGTGCTGTACCTTAAGTCACTCACTATAGATAAGTTCAAATCGTTCAAGCACGCAGAGATAGTGGTAAGCAAGGGCTTTACCTGCGTTGTCGGCCCGAACGGCAGCGGAAAAAGCAACATATGCGACGCACTTCTTTTCGGGCTAGGAGAAAACTCAATGAACAGGCTCCGCGTCAACAAGCTCGATGAGCTCATTGATTTCAGCATAAAGAGGAAGCACTCCGATGTGGCGAAGGCCCATGTCAGGCTTGAGCTTGCAGGCGACCAGGATTACGTCATAGTGAGGACGGTCAGGTCTGACGGGAAGACGCAGTACAGCGTCAATGGGAAACACATGACAAGGCAGGAAGTGCTTGAGATACTCAACGTAAACAGGATACGCGCCGATGAGACCAGTACTATAACCCAGGGGGAGATAAACAGGATAATATCCCTGAGCCCCAAGGAGCGCAGGGAGCTAATAGACATCGCTTCCGGTATCAAGGAATTTGAGGCGAAGAAGGCCGACGCGCTGAGGGAGCTTGAAAAGGTCAGCCAGAGGATACTGGAAACGCAGGGAATGCTGAACGAGAAGGTTTCTTTCCTCAGGGAACTTGAGAAGGAGAAGGAATCAGCAGAGCGGTTTATAGAATACACCGCAAAGCTGAAGTCGCTCAGGTACAGCATACTTGCTACCAGGAAGGAAATGCTTAAGACAGCGCTTGATGGGTTTACAAAGGATCTTGCTGTTGCCGATTCGAAGCGGAATGAGACCGAGTTCAGGAGGAGCGAGATAGCCAAGAAGCTAAACGATTATGAGGCCGAGCGCGAGAGCCTGACCCACAACATAGGGGCGAGCAGCGCCGCAATGAACGATGTCAATTCAAGATACGATGCAATAAACAAGGAGATGGCAACTCTCGAAGCTGAGATAAACAGCCACAAGAGCGCCCTCATAGACATAGGCACGTTCACGGACGGTGCGGAGAAGGAGATAGAGAGGATAAAAGAGACTCTTGAAACAGGCAGCAGGCTAGTTATCGAGCACCAGCAGAAGCTCAAGGTGCTGGAGAAGGATACCGGCGCTGCGGCAACCATGGAAGAGGCAAACAGCAAGGAAAAAGAGATAGATAATCTGAACAAGGCTATCCATAATCTAGAGAAGCAGGTATCAGAGAGCCAGGCAGCCCTAGTTAAGCTAGATTCCGAGAGTGCGTCGCTCGTCACAATTATAGAGGAACTCTCAAAGTCCGTAGAAAGCAGCAAGCTAATAATAAAAGAGAAGGAAGGCGCAGCCGAGAAGATACGGAAGGACATGGAAAGCCTTCGGGAGACCGTGCAGAAGTCATCCGAAGCCGCAAAGAAGAATGAATCAGAGCGCTCCAGGATCGAGAAGGAGATAGAAGCCCTCGACGAGACGCTTATTGACCTGAAGGAACAGAAGAGTTACATTTCCTCGAAGAGCAACAATATGGCGGAGAAGCTTGCAGTCCATTTCAAGGAGTCTGACGGTTTTTTCGGGAGTGCGTCGTCTTTGTGCTCGTACGACACGCAGTATTCCCTTGCCGTTGAGACAGCGGCAGGCAGCAGGCTCGACTATTTCGTTACAGATACCATAGCAAACGCCGACAAGATGATCGCATTCCTTAAGAAGAACGAGCTTGGAAGAGCCACATTCATACCTATTAAGGAGATACGGTCGGATGACGGCAATGCTTCCGAAAAAGGGCTTGATTCAGTCATCAGCGTGGTCAAGTATGAGAAGAAATTCGACAAGGTCTTCAAGTACATATTCAATAATTCCTTCATAGTATCTGGCCCCGAGGAGGCGAAGAAGTACGGCATAGGAAAGCACAGGTACGTAACGCGTGATGGCGAGCTTATAGAGTTGTCAGGAACGGTCTCCGGAGGATTCTCCAAACGAAGGGTTTCGCTTGCATCTATCGAGAACCAGATAAAGGAGGCCACATCATCCAGGGCTAGGCTGCACGAGGACCGTGCAAAGGCGGAGGAAACCGCGTTTGAGGAGCGCAAGGCACAGGCAGCCGCGGAGATGAAGCTCGATTCCGAATCCAGGGAACAATCGAGGCTTGAGTCTGAAGCAGCTAGCACAAGGAAAGCCCTTGCCAGTGCCGCATCAAGAATGGAGGAATCAAAGCGTAGACTGTCAGCTATACAAGAAAAGAAGTTATCCGAGTCAAAAGTGCATGACTCTTCAGAGGAAGCGCTTTCCAAGGCCAAGGAAAGGCTCATGCAGCTATATAACGAGGCTGTCGAGGCAACGAAAGAGATGTCCAAGCATGGTGCCGGCAAGGCCGAACGCGAGAAACAGGAGAAATCGCGCAAGGAAGCAGAAGACATACGGATAAAGGTTGCTGAAACCAAGAAGGAAGCGCAGATCCTGGAATCAAGGAAGCTGGATCTAGAGCGGCAGGTCGAGGAGAAGAGAAAACTTGCGAAGAACCTCGATACCTCGATAAATGAGAAGACAAAGAAAATAGAGGCCCTTGAAAAGGAAAGGAAGGAAATGGAATCGAAGATCAAGAACAGCGGCGAGTTGAGCAAGAAGGCGATGGAAAGGCTCTCGAAGATCAACGAGGAAGTGGAGAAGCTTAGGGAGGACAACGGCCGGGTAAACATGCAGTTAAACGAGGTTGACAGGGAGTTGGGCGACATAAAAGTGAAAAGGAGCCAGACCGAGACAAGACTAAGTGACATAACCGCGGAGCTTGCAGCCTACGGTAACGGCATACCTCTCGTCAAGGGTGACATAGACATAATGCAGAGGGAAACGGACGTTCTGGAATCAAAGCTCCAGGACCTAGGCACGGTCAACATGAGGGCTCCGGAGCTCTATGATGATAAGAAGAAGAGCGTCGACGAGGCGCTCACAAAATCGAATACCCTTGAGATTGAAAAGCAAGCTGTAATAAGAATGATAGAGGAGATAGACTCGAAGAAGCTCCAGGTCTTCATGAGCACATTCAACGACGTTAACAAGAACTTCTCCAAGCTCTACAACTACATCTTCCCCGGGAAGGCATATATAGAACTAGAGAACCCTGGAGATCCCTTCAACGGTGGAATAGAGATCAAGATAACAGACGCAAACCTTAACAAGGCGCTAAAATCCATGTCGGGTGGGCAGAAGTCGCTTATATTGCTCATGATGCTTTTCTCTATACATCTGTGCAAGCCTTCCTCCCTGTACGTGTTCGACGAAGTAGATTCCGCGCTAGACAAGGAAAACTCTAAGAAGCTTTCGCAGCTCATAAAGGAGATGAGCAAGGAGGCCCAGTTCGTGGTTGTAAGCCACAACGATTCGCTGATCATAAACTCAGACACCGCAGTAGGTGTGGTAATGGCCAACGGTGAGTCGAAGGCCCTGGGACTGGAGGTCTCGAGCATCCCAAAGAAATAATCTGTGATCTATTGGCAAGGAACAAGAAGGCAAAGAACCCGGGCTCACTTATGTGGGTCCTCTACGCATTGCTGGTAGCACTTATAGCGCTCTACATCTTCCACAACAGCGTGGTCATCGGAATAGGCGTGATAGTGCTTATCATAATCATACTCGTCTTGGAATTCAGCCTCAGCGTGCATTCCGATGGCGCCAAGAGCAGCATCATTGACCTTGGTGTCGCAATCCTTGCCGTAGTCATAATATTTGCGGTGCTGATGGTAATCCTGCAGACAAGCTCCCCCATCGATGTGGTCACGAGCTGCAGCATGCTTCCCGTGCTCTCGCGCGGAGAGATGCTGCTTCTCCATGGGATACCCAACATGTCCTTATTCCTGGCCTCTCACCATGTCCCAATAGTCAATGTAAGCCAATCGCAATTCAACGGCATGATCGGCAACATGAGCTCCGAATTCCTGGCATTCTATGCGTATAACCCGTCAAACAAGTCAGACATAGCAGATATAACAAACCTTGGGGCGCAGCTCCCTGTCGGCCTGTACAATAGCGCATGCGTAGACAGGTATAGCGCTGAAAACGAACCATACAACTATTACAGATGCTATGTGCCGCCGCAGGCGCAGGCCAACAACCTGATAAAGTACAACTATTCAATAGGCAAGATGCTGATGAACGGCACTTACTACAGCGTAGTGTATACGTCAAGCATAACTATAGCAAATACTACCATAGTTGAGAATTACTCAAATCCAATTGTAGTCTATAGAACAAATTCGAGCGATACCTTCAGTGGAGATATAATACACCGTGCTGTAGCCGCAATTCACGTGGGGGCCAAGTATTACATATTGACAAAAGGTGACAATAATCCCGGCCTTGACATTCAGTTTGCCAATTATCCGCCATCGCAGAGTGACATAGTGGGCTATTTCCTTGGCGGTCTGCCTTACATCGGCTACCTTAAGCTCATAGTTAGCGGGCAACTGGCATCTGATCCGCAGTGCGGCCAGGTGATCCAGCACTGATGCCAGCCGAAGCTATGGCTTGTTCATGTTAATTGGCAGAAACAAACTGCGTTTAGCTGCTCCTGTCTGCGAAGAATCTCTTATGCCTTTTTGGCTTGAGCTGCTGCACTATATAGTCAAATGCAGCATTGGGATTGCTCTTCTCTCCACATGTGTATATATCGAGTGTTGCATACTTGTACTCATTCCAGGTGTGCAGCACCACGTGACTCTCCGTAATAAGCGCCATGACCGTCACGCCTCCTTTCTTGCCCCCGAATCCCCATGCCTTGTGCTCTACAAGCGTCATGTTAGCCACTTCGACGGCCTTGAGCACAGTGCTCCTCAGAAATTCCTTGTCAGTCATAAGCTTTGGGTCTAGTTCGTAGAGATTCCCAAATACATGCATTCCTACTATGTGCTCCTCGTTTTCCACTAGCTTCTCAGGAGTAGTTTCTTTCGGTAAACGCTGAACCTGCTGGACTATGCTATTTTGTCTCGGATTGGTTCCCATCTATGTTCGCGCCTTGGTACGCCTTTCTAATTTCCTGAAATTATTGTGTAGTATATTACTATTTAAATATATCTTTTGCAATCTTATCAATTAATACAAAATCATCTACAATAATATAAAATCTATATCATCGGTAATACTTTCAGCAATTTTTACGACGTGAATACTTTGCAGCTTCTGCAAATCAGGTGAGCAGTTGGAATTGTCGACTAATGCCCAGAACATACTGAAGGAAGGGTCTGTCAAGATACGTGTCGTTAGGAGCGGAATGTTCCAGCAGATGACATTTACAGTAAGGAGAGTAACGCTTGGGAATGTGACATACGCTGAGCTTTACACGGACCGCATTATAGACATATCGGAACTGACTCGAATAGCCAACGATATTGGCCTACCCGCAGAATCACAGAATGGAAAGGCTTTTCCCAAAGGCACCTCTGCCACCGATTTCCAGGGCCTCTGATCACGCTCCAGTTCTATGCCTGTGCATATTGTGGGCAGAGCACACTCCATTCTCGTCTATGTGCTTCTCGCAAGCTGCCCTTCCGCAGAGTTTGCAGACCCTGTGGGCTATACCGCCGCATATATGGCACAGAGAACGCATTTCCTCCATATTGGTATACTTGCAAGAAGACTAATAAGCACTGGCATCAAAACGAATAAACCAGCGAACAAGTATGCGGTAGCAAGCTTCAGCTCTTGAGCAATTTCAGCAATTCCCCTGGGTTTTTCTTGTATCTGCGCAAGGTCTGTGCAAGAGTGGGCGCCTGCTCCTTCACAAGCACAAATTCTGTGGCCTCGCTTCCGAATGTGGCCCTCTTCAAATCATTGTATCCATCAAGCCCTCTAACTATAAGGTCTGTGGTCACGCGCGCCGAGTTGTCATATACTAAAGCATCTCCAGAATAGACGGTCCTTATTGCCCCGTTTAATCCGACGAAAGGGAATCCCGAGAGATCTGCAGGGTCATCCGGAGCTATCCTTAAGTTCTTGAACGGAACTACCTCAAGCAGAGTGCCGCTTACCTTGCGGGATTCTCCATAGGCAGCAAACTCCACAGACACTTTACTTCCCACAAGCCCGCTAAGCCTTTCCATCACATTGCCATCGATCTGCGTCTTTGGCTCTCTTGTTACCACCACAAAATCACAATAAATAACCTGGGCATTCTGATATAAAGATTATCTACAAGATCAAGCAGCATCCCTGCCAGCTTCAGTACCCTGCACATACGGCTTAGCAGGCGTACCATCCGTGTCCCGCACCAGGACTGCAAGCCCTGCGAGCGACATTCCCCCATTGTACTTTATCAGGTTTTTAATAATACGAGGTCAGCTCATTTATGCAGGAAGAGACATATCCCCAACTCGAAGCTATACTCCGTTTAAGGGCTATCCGTTCTGATAGATATGCCAATCCTTTCAAGTTTCTCAGCACGAAGCCTTTCTAATCTTTCACTCCGAGTCTCAGGCTCGAGTCCAAGCTCTTCGTATACTTTCTCTGCAGGTCTCCATATTGTAAAATTACCTTCCTGCCCTGCATGGAGTCCTAGCTTCTGCCAGCGCCTTAATACTACGCTAGGATGCCTATCCAACTCTCTTCCAGCCGAGACAGAACTTAGCCCAGACGTATGCGCATGTTCAAAAACTTCATCAGGCAACGGTGATCTGACTTTATTTGGAGATAATCCAAGTTTCCGCCATCGACTTGCAACTGTAGCATATGTAACTCCAAGCAGCTCCGCTGCTTCATAGTAAGACAACCCATCCCTATGTGCCTTGATCAAATCCCTATCTGTAGTCCAATGCTTGCCATCCGCAGTGTATACTGACCTGTCCTGCCGCCATCCTCGTTTCTGACCATCTTTCTTCGGAATAAATGTTCCATCAGGAAAAAGCCTGCCGATGTACTCATTATCTCTTCGCACCTGGTAATAGGCTTGCCCAGGCATATCGTGAAGACTTAGTCTGCCACAACTATCTC
>JAJZJB010000013.1 GCA_021810375.1 Microcaldota archaeon | reverse complement strand
TACAACATAAGCACCCAATACGTTAACAAACCCCGTGTATTCGGGGTTGCCACTGACAAGGAAACAAGGGAAAACCTGAAGAAGGAGGGCGTAATCGTCGGCCAGGCGGCCGGAGCGGTATGGGGATCCGCCGGGCTTATAGTAGCATTTTCCAAAGAGCATGGGATGCATGGTGCATGCCTGATGGGCGAGACAGGAATGCTTGAAATAGATGCAAACGCCGCTAAGGCAGTGCTGGAAAAGCTGAAAAACATGCTAAAGCTTGACATTGACCTCTCAAGCATAGACAAGATAAAGGCAGAGACGGAGAACCTCCTGAAAGAGATGGAGAAAGCCGGAGGCGCACCTGGGGACCAACAGCCACCCCCGCCATCACAACCGCTTCCATACATACGATAGTAGCGCAGTACCTGCCTTTGCCTATGGCCTTTAAATCCTTGCATAAAGTTACTTTTGCAGTATGCCAAATAAAGTGCGTTTGAATAAAGCGTATAACAAAATTCATTGGTTGCGTTTTTCACTGGTATTCTTTGCCCTCCTTAATGTTGCCAGCCATTTGTTTGCAAGCCCGGGAGCCGACAGCCAAGTTACCTTCTGGCTGGAAACAGAAGTCGCGTTCTATTCAATAATAGGGATTGTATATCTGCTAGGATTAAGGGTGTGGTACATACCCGCATTGCTGTATAGTATCCTGAACATATCTATATTTTTCATTTCGGCATTCGTGATACTTCCGGGAATAACGACACAGTTGCTTATAGGCCATATACAATTCGCACAGTACGGCTACGGAAGGGGCATATCCCTCATAGCATGGTTATATCTTATAATATTTGGCGCATTGGCTTTAAAGTACGACAAAGGATCTGATGTAAATGTATTGCTGGCTAGAAGCTAGCCGCAACATGCTTAATCAACATATCCTTATCGCAGCCGCACGAAATCGCCAAAACCACTTCACGAGAAAATAAAGGTTTACCCGGGGTCTCAACCAGGCCAGACCTTTACTCATTAAGCAAGCTCTATGGGCTTTCCAACTGCCCCATGTAAAAAAAGAAAAATCTAAAAAGTAATAAAACATGTGCTATCTTAATACACACACAGCAAAATATGAGATGTTACTATGCGCCAATAATCTAGCCTGGTAGGATCCGAGCTTCCCAAGCTCGATGCCCGGGTTCAAATCCCGGTTGGCGCATAACCACAGGCAATATTTATAAGAGGGGGAAACCTAACTCTTAGTGATATTTATGGCAACTAGACAAAGAGCAATGAACATGAAACAGATCCTTGCAGTAGGCATGGGTGTGCCTGAGGATAAGGCTATAAAAGAGGTAAGCCCCAGGAGAGAGCAGCCATGCTTCCCAAAACCAAGGCCTGCAACCAGCGAGTCAGAAGGCGATGCCACAGACAGCATACTGATCTGGTAATGCACCCAACTAAGAATCCTAGCTATACGCGTTCCTTCAGGACCTTGCCTGTCGTGGCTTAGATCCAGGCAGACTTTAACAGAGCCGGCGGGAAAACTACACCGTTTACTGGTGGGGATGCCGCATGCTCTTATGTACAGCATCTCTGCCAGCCGAAACAGGCATCACACAACAAGCGATTTTATAAGTTCCCGGGTCTTCTCAGCAGACAGTCTCAGTGCATCTAGCTCTGGTCCTGATATCTTGAACTCAAGTATCTTCTCCACACCCTTCTTTCCGAGGATCAAGGGCACGCCTATGAACACTCCATCTATTCCATATTCCCCTTCCAGGTATGCGGAACAGGGCAGAATCTCCTTCTTGTCAAGTATCACCGAGGCAACCATCTGGGAAAGGGCCGACGCAGGAGCGTAGAAAGCGCTCGATTTCTCAAGCTTGATTATTTCTGCACCGCCATCCCGTGTGCGCTTTACAAGCGCATCGAGGTCATTTGCAGGTATGATATCATCCACCGATTCTTCTCCTACCCTAGTATGCCGTATAGATGGCACCATAAGGTCTCCATGGCTTCCGAGCACCAGCGCACCAACACTCTTAACGCTGACCTTGAGATATTGCGAGATGAAAGACCTAAAACGCGCGGAGTCCAGGATGCCCGCCTGGCCAACAACCCTCTGTTTTGGAAATCCGCTCGCTTTCATTGCCACATATGCCATTGGGTCAAGGGGATTTGTAAGCACTATTATTATAGAATTTGGGGCGTATTGTTTTGTTGCCTCTGCAGCAGACTTGACTATGGCAGCGTTTGTATTTAGGAGGTCATCCCTAGACATACCCTCCTTCCTCTGTGCGCCCGCGGTTATAACAACAACATCACTGCCCTCAATATCCTTGTACTCTCCAGTGCCGGAAACCTCCGAATCAAATCCTTCAACAGGGGCGCTCTCCATTATATCAAGAGCTATGCCCTTGGCTGTATCCGCAGTCCTGTTCCAGAGAACAACATCGCACAAGCCTCTGTAAGCAAGCAGCTGTGCAAGCGTTGATCCTACCCTCCCGGCGCCTATTACCGATACCTTTGCCATTTACTCCCTTTTTAAGAATTTAGCCGCAACATATCTTAATATCCCCCCGGCTTTATAATACTCGAGTTCCATTCGCGTGTCTATCCTGCTCTCCACTTCCGCCGATTTCCGCATTCCTGTGCCCTTCTCAATGAATCTCACAGCAAGCTTGCTCCCAGGCACCATGTCTGCAGGTATGTCTATGTCTATGCTCTTCGAGAAGTCAATGCCAAGGACCTTGGCATTCTCGCCTCTTGAGAACTGCAGTGGCAACACTCCCATCCCTATCAGGTTGCTCTTATGTATCCTTTCATAGCTCTCTGCTATTATGGCGCGTACACCCAGCAGAAGCGGCCCCTTTGCAGCCCAATCCCTCGAGCTGCCTGAACCGTATTCCTTTCCCGCAATGACTACAAGCGGAATTCCTTCAGCTGAGTACCTCATCGCAGCGTCATATATGGGCATTACCTCCCCATCAGGATAGTGCACGGTGAACCCCCCTTCTTTTCCATTTGCAAGCTCATTTACTAGTCTGTTGTTTGCGAAAGTGCCTCTCATCATAACCTCGTGATTGCCTCTTCTTGATCCGTAAGTGTTAAAGTCAGCAGGTCCGACTCCAAGCGACGAGAGGTATTTTCCGGCAGGGCTATCCACACCAATCGCGCCAGCAGGGGAAATGTGGTCTGTGGATATTGAATCGCCAAGCACTGCAAGCACGCGCGCCCCACTGATGCTTCTCATGCTTCCTACCTCCCCTCCGAAGAACGGAGGCAGCGCAATATACGTGCTTTTCGTGTTCCACTTGAAGAGCTTGCCATCAAACCCAGAAATGCCATTCCAGTATGGATTAACGTCCCATATCCCTTTCCCATATTCCTTGGCAAACATGCCGCTGTCCAAGGCCTTTGCCATGGCATCTTCAATCTCCCTGCTGGACGGCCATATGTCCTTTAGGTAGACGTCATTGCCCTGAGTGTCTTTGCCAAGCGGCTCATTTACGATGTCCGTGAACACGGTCCCCGCGATGGCAAAAGCTATTAAAAGAAGTGGAGACATAAGGTAATTGGCGTGCACGTCCCGGTGTATCCTTGCAGCGTAGTTCCTGTTTCCCGAGAGCACAGCCACAACGTCGATGCCGTTCTTGTTTATGGCGTCACTCTGTTTTTCTATAAGCGGGCCGCTGTTTCCTATGCACGTTATGCACCCGTACCCCACAAGCCCGTATCCAAGGTCCCTGAGTGGTTTGAGCAGGCCTGCCTTATCCAGATAGTCTACAACCACCCTGGATCCCGGCCCCAGGCTAGTCTTTACCTTACGCGTATTTACTCTCAGTCCGTGCTCAAGCGCCTTCTTTGCCAATATGCCTGCGCCTATCATAACATACGGATTGCTTGTGTTAGTGCAGCTCGTTATTGAGGATATTACGACATCCCCGTCGCTCAGCGTCGTTTCATATCCATCATCATAGGAAAGCTTTGTTGTATTCATTGCCCTCTTCGCCGGGCCGCCAGGAGCCTTTGCATCCTGCACTGCAGCTCCTTCAGAGGACCATCTTGTCGAGTCCTTCACGCTGATCTGGCTTTCCCTGGGCTTGTTCTTCAGCAGGAATGTATCCTCAAAATCCTTTCCTATGCTACTTACGGGGAAGGCCTGTTTCGGCTGGCTTGGCCCTGAGACCGAGGGCTCTATGCCTGCCAGGTCCACTTCCATCACATCGCTAAAGTCTACATTCTTGTAGTCGATATTGAACATTCCCTGGGCTGTGAGGTATTTCCTCACTAAATCCGTCTGCTCCTTCTTCCTGCCTGTGAATTCCATATATCTCAGTGTTTCCTCGTCTACTGGAAACACGGCAACAGTTGCCCCATACTCCGGGCACATGTTGGAGAGCGTAGCGCGATCCGGCAAGGAGAGCGCGCCTACTCCCTCTCCGAAGAACTCTATGAACATGTTGACAACTCCCTTCTCCCGTAATAGCCGTGTCATTGTCAGTGCAAAGTCAGTTGCCGTGACGCCTTCCCTAAGACTGCCTGAAAGTTTCACCCCAAGTACCTTTGGCATTATCAGCGGAACCGGCTCCCCAAGCAGCGCAGCCTCGGCCTCAATTCCGCCAACCCCGAATCCCACTACCCCGAGCGCGTCTATCATGGTGGTGTGTGAATCGGTGCCAACAAGCGTATCTGGAATGGCAAGATCCCCCGAAGCTGTTTTTCTTATGGTAACGCATGTTGCCAGGTATTCCAGGTTGACCTGATGGCAAATGCCAGCCGAGGGCGGGAAAACCCTGAAAGCATCAAATGCCTGCTGGGCCCATTTTAGCAATTGATACCTCTCCATGTTTCTTTCTATCTCCTTTTCCTGGTTTATCGAGAGCGCATTGGCGACATTGAAGGCATCTACCTGTACTGAATGGTCTATGACCAGGTCTGTTGGTATGACTGGCTCTATCTTATCTGCAGCTATGCCTTTATCTGCAAGATATTGCCTCATGGCTGCCAGGTCAACTACTGCAGGCACACCTGTAAAATCCTGCATGAGCACGCGAGATATACTAAAAGGTATTTCGCGCTCTGCCGGAGCTTTTGCATTCCATGTGGCAAGTGCACGTACGTCTTCTTCAGTGATCACATTGCCATCAAGGTTCCTTGCAAGCGATTCAAGAACGATTCGCAACGAGTATGGCAGCCTGCTCACATTGCCAAACCCCTTCCTCTCCAGTTCAGGAAGCGAGAAATACAAAACCCTGCGCCCGCCATCAAGGTCTAGGGTTTTTAGTATACCCATCAAGTCAGCTATCTTATCCCCAGAGCTCATGCTCATAATAAAATGTATAGTAATAAATTCGTTGCCGTGCCGTAAGACGGTCTCTTTTACCCTGCGCCAGCGGCGCTTTTCCAGAATAGTGCCTGCGCATCAATAAAAGCTTAATAATCTGAGCGCCCCATACTGGTCCGGTGGCAAGATGACTGACGAACATGTAATAAACAAAGGCCTTGAGGGGGTCTATTTCACTGAATCAGCAATATGCAAAGTCGACGGCCAGGCCGGAAGGCTTTACTACCGCGGCTATTCTATAGAGGAGTTGAGCAAGAACTCCAATTTTTCCGAGGTGACCTTCCTCCTCCTCCATGGCAAGCTTCCGAATAACAGGGAAATGCTCGAATTCAACCAATCCATGTCCAAAGAGCGCGACCTGCCTGAGGGAATGATAAGCTACATAAAAGAAAATGCCCAAAAAATGCATCCTATGGACGTGCTCCGCACGTGCGTTTCGATGCTGCCTGCATATGATGCCGAGGCATACGACAGTTCTCCAGAGGCCAATTTCAGGAAAAGCGTGCGCATAATATCAAAGAGCGCAAGCATAGTGGCCGCTATCGGCAGGGCACGGGCGAACAAGAGCTATGTTGCCCCAGATCCGTCGCTAGGGCACGCGGAGAACTTCCTGTACATGCTGAATGGGGAGAAACCAAGGCCCGAAATGGTCAAGATACTAGACATAATGCTCATACTGCATGCTGAGCACAGCTCAAACGCGTCAACCTTCGGCGTGATAGTTGCAGGATCCACCCTTGCGGATCTCTATGCTGCAATTACCGCAGGAGCAGCAGTGCTTAAAGGACCCCTACACGGCGGCGCAGACGAAGCAGCATTGTCGATGATGTACAACATTGGCAAGCCGGAGAACACAGAGAAGTACATAGAAGACGCACTTGCAGGCAGGCAGAAGATAATGGGTTTCGGGCATCGCGTATACAAGACATACGACCCCCGGGCAAGGATAATCAAGGGCTACCTCGAATCTCTTCAGACAGGCAACTCCGAGGAGCTTAAGACACTCTCCCAGATAGCCATGCGGGCAGAGAAGCTAATGATAGAGAAGCTTGGGGCATCGAAGGGCATATGGCCCAACATAGATTTCTTTTCAGGTCCCGTATACGTTTCCATAGGCATACCGAAGGAGCTCTTCACCCCGCTCTTTGCCGTGGCAAGATCCTCAGGCTGGTGCGCACACATGCTCGAATACTGGCAGAATAACAGGCTGCTGAGGCCTCTTGAGAAGTACACCGGACAGCTGGACCTTCCATACGTCGAGATAGGCAAGCGATGATTATCCCTTAATCGCATCCACAACAGCGTCTGCGAATTCAGAAGTGCCCAGAGGCATGACATGCAAACCCGAAGCAAGGTCTCTGGTTACTTTCCTCGCCTTTATTGCCTTTTCCACTGCCTTCCATACAATGCGGCCGGCATCGCCCCAGCCTATATACTCAAGCATAAGTTTTCCTGCAGAAATCGCACCCATCGGGTTGGCAACATTCATGCCTGCATACTTAGGCGCAGTCCCATGTACCGGCTCGAACATAGCTCCTGAGTCTCCCGCATCAATGCTTCCAAGCACGCCTATGTTGCCTACTAGTGCCCCGGCCGCATCGGATATGTAATCGCCATTTACGTTGGGAGCAAGTATTATGTCATATGCGCCTGGCTTAAGGATTATCTGCTGCAGCAGGTTGTCCGCTATCCTGTCCTTGATAAGTACCCTGCCTTTCGGGGTAACACCATTATGCCTTTTCAAGACCTCTTCCTCAGTCACTACCTTGCCTTTGTAAAACTTCGCTGCTGTCTCATAAGCCCACTCCCTGAACGCGCCTTCGGTGTACTTCATTATGTTGCCCTTGTGCATTATCGTTATCGATTTCCTTTTATTCATTATGGCGTAATCAATCGCCGCCTTGGTTATCCTGACTGTCTTTGCCTTGCTTATCTGCTTTATTCCCAGGCCCGCATCTCCCTCCAATTCCACGCCAAGCTCCTTGTGCACTATCTTCCTTAACTTGGCCGCTCCAGCGCTCTTGTATTGCCACTCTATTCCTGTGTACAAATCATCCGTGTTCTCGCGGAATATTACCATATCAACGCTTTTCGGATCCGCGAGCGGGCTCGGCACACCATCAAGATGCTTTACGGGACGTATATTTGCATACAGATCCAGAGCTTCACGCAAAAACACGTTTATCGACCTGAAGCCGCTGCCAACCGGGGTCTCAACAGGCCCTTTGAAGAGCATTCCTGCTTCCTTTATGCGTCTTACCGAGATATCAGGGATCCTGTTCCCAAATCTGCTCATTGCCTTGCTGCCTATGTATACCTCTTCCCATTCCACCCTCCTTTTTCCTCGGTACGCCTTCTCGACTCCCGCATCTATTACGCGCCTTGCTGCATCAACCACTTCCGGCCCAACTCCGTCGCCCTCGGCAAACAGTATGCGTTTTGTAAGTATCCTGCCTTGCATGATACTATTTGCAAAAGTAAAGTCTTATAACCTTTCAACAAACCTATATTCTGAGAGAATGGTGTGGCACAGGCGAAATATGCATGGCCAGTCGGCCATAGAGTATCTTGCCACCTACGGATGGGCCATCCTCATACTTGCAATCGCTTTGGGCGTCCTTTATTTCCTTGGAGTATTCAATTCGAATGCCTACGCTGCAAAAGCTTCCCCCTACTCATGTACTGTTTCAAGGCCTTACGGCCCTAATTCAACCGCGTACATAACCTTAAGCGGCGTATGTGATAACGAAATCCCAGAATACGTGGCAAAGTTCAACGGTCAGAGTTCCAGCGTGGAGATACCTTACAACCCAGCATTGCAACCGCTATCACAATTCACCTTGACATTATGGGTTTACATAGAACCTTATCAGGGCCCACCGCCTACAAAATACGGATCACGTATATATATGGACGGCGGAGGCGGTTCAGACCAGGGTTGGGAGATAGATGTGCCATCGACAGATTTAGGAAGCACTGCCCCAGTTACAGCAGGAATAGGAATAGGTTCATCTGAGCAAAGCCTAACAGGCACAGTGCCTACCGGATCATGGCAATTCCTTTCGGTAGTATTCAACGCCAATGCAGGGAGAGCTTACATGTATAATAATGCAAACGCATCCCCAATAGGTACCCTCAGCTTTACTCCAGGAACTGATATGAACGCATATATAGGCAATGAAGTAATAGGAGCATTTGGAAATTCTCCATTCGATAACTTCAACGGCTCTATATCCAACATACAGCTATACAATGCCTCGCTTTCAGCAAACGGTATACGGGCACTCTACTCTGAGGGAATAGGCGGCGCACCTATAGAGCTGTCCAACCTTGTCGCATGGTGGCAGCTTAACGGCAACTCTAACGACACTTCCGGAGATCTTAATAACGGCGCATCTACCAATGTTATTTTCACAAATACATGGTACAGCACGTATTCCTGACTTCTGCCCTGCCGTATCACTGTAATTGGAATGGATCAGATTCATCTGCAATAATATACCCAAGCCATATGCCAAACAGATTGGGCTACCCATGCTACCCAATGACTATTGCTTTGCACGACTACCATAACATATTAATCAGATTGCATCAGATTATTACTAGGTCAAGCTTGTGATTGCGCATGTATGGAAAGGAGATAACCAAAGTTTTTGATGAGAAGGGAATAAAAATCTGGGATACGGTACGCATCGAGAAATCAGGGATATATTACGAAGGCATAGTAATGCCCCGCACCGAAGCCGGAGATGAGAATACGCTTGTGGTAAAACAGAAGGACGGCTATAATATAGGAATAGGAATAAAGGGCGCCAAGATCGAGAAGATCGCGTCTTCAGGGCAGAAGCCAGAGCCTACACTCCCAAAAAAGAGGGTGTCGCCGGGCCTTTCCAAGGTCTCGCTGCTCTATACTGGCGGTACAATAGGCAACAAGGTCGACTATAAGACGGGAGGGGTTTATGCATTGACAAAACCCGAGGAGCTGCTCGACGAAGTGCCGGAGCTTGCCGGCATAGCAAACATAGATCCGCAGAAAATATCCAGCGTTGCCAGCGAAGACATGACAAGCAGCAACTGGGCAAAAATAGCATCCGAAGCTGCAAGAGCACTGAATTCCGGATCCAAGGGGATAATAGTCACGATTGGCACAGACACAATGCATTATGCCGCTGCTGCCCTGAGCTTCATGCTTGAGGGTCTTACCGGACCTGTTGTGCTGACAGGAGCTCAAAGGAGTTCAGACCGTGGCTCAAGCGACGCGTTCCAGAACCTCATCTGCTCTGCCCATATCGCCGCCAAGTCAGACATAGCAGAAGTTGGCATATGCATGCACAGTACAAGTTCCGACGGAAAATGCAGCTTCATCCGCGGCACAAAGGTGAGGAAGATGCACACCTCGCGCAGGGACGCATTCAAGCCTGTGAACTCAAAACCGATAGCACATGTCGATGTCAACGGAGAAATACAATACGGCAGTGGGTATTCCCGTACAGGGGGGAGCAGCAAGGTGGAAGCGCGAACCGGATTCGATGAGAAGGTGGCTCTGATCAAGGCGTATCCGGGCTCGGATCCGGGGATAATAGATTATTATACGGGAAAAGATTACAAGGGCATAATAATCGAAGGCACGGGCCTGGGCCACGTGCCTAATTTCACAGAAGATAGGGCCAAATCGTGGCTGCCAGAGGTAACCGATGCGATAAACAGCGGGGTGATAGTGGGAATGACTTCGCAGTGCCTCTACGGCAGGGTCAACCCAAACGTATACAGGACGCTGCGCATGCTGAGCGCCGCAGGCGTAGTGTACTGCGAGGACATGCTTCCAGAGGTTGCATACGTAAAACTCGGGTGGCTTCTTGGCAACTTCAAAGCGGATATTGCAAAGGAAAAGCTCAACAAGAACCTCGCTGGAGAAATAACAGGAAGAACGTTATACGAAGAATTCACTGATTGAGAGGTCAATTTATGGATATTGGAAAGCAACACTACAAAGAGATCGGCTTCATGTGCGGCCTGGAGATACACCAGAGGCTTGCCACTTCAGAGAAGCTCTTCTGCTCGTGTACGGCAAGGCTTCCCACACCAGAGGAGAAAAACAACGCTGTGATAAAGAGGCACCAGAAGGCAGTTGCCGGCGAACTCGGCCTGGTTGACAGGGCAGCCAAGTTCGAGGAGGAGAAGGCGCGCGAGTTCGTCTATGAGGTGAACGAGGACCATGCGTGCCTTGTGGACCTTGATGAGGAGCCTCCGCACGGGATGAACGGCGAGGCACTTGCCATAGCCCTCTCTATGGCCTCGAGCATGTCAATGCATGTGCCCGAAGAGATCCAGCCGATGCGAAAGCAGGTCGTTGACGGGAGCAATCCGAGCGGATTCCAGAGGACCACTAAGATAGGCATGGACGGGTTCATAGAGCTGGGCAGCCACAAAGTCAACATAACGTCGATGTTCATCGAAGAAGAGTCTGCAGGAATAGAGACCAGCGCGCCAGGGGAGATATTATATGACACAAGCAGGATAGGAATTCCGCTGATCGAGATAGACACCGACCCATACATAAGGTCTCCTGAGGAAGCCAAGGAAGTGGCTCTCAAGCTCGGCATGATGCTCAGGCTTACCGGAAAGGTACAACGGGGCATAGGCTCCATCAGGCAGGATGTAAATGTCTCAATAAAAGGCGGGGCCAGGGTGGAGATCAAGGGCCTGCAAGACTTAGATGCCCTTGACAAATTCATAGAGAACGAGGTGCTGAGGCAAGAGCGGCTCGTAGCCATAAAAGAGGAGCTAGGCTCGAAGAAAGGCATCAGTCTCGGCACGCCAAAAGAGGTCACTGCAATGCTGAGAGGCACAAAGGCAAAGATAATTTCCAATGCCATCGGATCCGGAGGGATAGTGATGGGCTTCGCGCTGCATGGTTTTGCCGGAGTGCTTGGAAAGGAGGTGAACCCGGGCAGGCGCCTCGGAAGCGAGATAAGCGACTACGCCAAGATGGGCGGGGTAAACGGCATAATGCACAGCGATGAGAACCTTGAAGGATACGGCCTGTCCAGGGAAGAGATCGAGCTTGTGCGCAAGGAGCTCGGCGCGGGAAAGGATGGCGCATTCATACTTATCTCAGGGAAGAATAAGCCTGCATCAACTGCAATAAGATTTGCATTGGATCGGGCGAGAGCCGCAATTGATACAGGAGTGCTGCTGGAGACGCGCGGCGCGGTCAATAATGACACGTATACAACGCGCTTCCTCAGGCCCCTCCCTGGCGGCTCAAGGATGTATCCCGAAACAGATGCGCGCCCAATAAGCATAACTGGAGAGATGCTAGCCAGGGCCAAGCTAGATGCGCCTGATATAGACAAGACAAAAAAACACCTTGAAAAAGATCTCGGCAGCGGAACGCTGGTAGAGCAGCTCCTGCTCTCCCCGCGCCTGCAGGCATACAACGATATCGTTGCCAATACAAATGCGGACAGGGCATTCGTGGCCAACACCCTGCTGCAAAAATTCACAGAGCTGCGCAGGTCGGGCTTCAACGTTGACTCGGTGAGCACCGGGAGGATGATAGACATATTCAATGCTTATGTATCGGGCAAGATAACCAAGAATGGCGTAGAGGAACTGCTCAAGGCCATTTCAGCAAAGGATCAGCCTGTGCATTCAGCCATAAAGGAGCGCGGGATAGAGCGCATTACCGGCGCTGCGCTTGAAAAGCTCGTAGAGCAGGCAAAAGGGTCCGGGAAAAACGATAAGGCAGCAATAATAACAGAGATAATGTCCAGGCACAGGCTAAATGTAGACGGGGAGGAATTAAACAAGATGCTAAAACAGGCGAAACCATGAAATACACAATTGTAGGGGATGACATGCAGTCCCTAAGAATAGACTTCGACACGAACGAGGCGGCATATGCGGACTCAGGAACACTGATAAGCAAGGACGATACCGTAATAATGACTCCGCGCGCCGTTGGAGGCCTACTCGGCATGCTGGAAAGGAAGGCCACCGGAGCCACTGCGCTGCTCACCGAATTCAAGGCAAAGGGCGGGCCCGGCCACATGCAGGTTGCCGGATTATTTCCAGGCAAGATAGTCTCCATAGACCTTGCAGCAGGCGAGACTTTTGCAGCGGAGAGGCTTGCATTCCTTGCAGCCGAGGAATCCGTTAAATTCGATATACACATAACCAATTTGTCAGGAGGCATATTCGGTGGCACAGGTTTCATATTGCAGAATTTCACCGGCCCAGGCAAGGTATTCATACACGTAACCGGAGACATGATCGTGCACAACCTTGACGGAACCAAGGCCGTGGAAGTAGATCCGGCCCACATCGCAGGTTTTGACGGTTCCCTGCAATACAAGATACGCTTCGTGGACAACATAAAGACAGCAATGTTCGGTGGCGTTGGCCTCTTCCTTGCCACATTCACCGGCAAGGGCAGGCTGATAACACAGACGATATCGAGGTACAAGCTTGCCATGGAGATATACGCCGAAGGCAAGGAGCAGCAGTCGAAGAACAAGTAGCAGGGTATCTGCATGAAGGAAAGCATTTACAGGATACAGACCTACAAACTTGTAAAGGACAAGTTTACAATGCGCGGCAGGAGGATAGAATACAACTACATACGTGACGGGGATGTCGCCGTGGTGCTGCCCATCCTTGATGACGGAAGGATACTCATGGAACACAATTACCGACGCACTCTGAAGAGGTGGCTCTACGAGCTCCCTGGGGGGCACAGGGAGCCAGGCGAGACCATCAAGGATGCTGCAGCCCGGGAGCTTGAGGAAGAGACAGGATACAAGCCTTCCAGGCTTGAACTGCTCTTCGACTCATTCGAGGCTCCCGGAGCCGGAAGGCAGAGAATCTGCCTCTATGTGGCTACCGGGCTTACCAAAGGCGCAACGCGCAAAGACCCGGACGAGCAGATAGGCCTCAAGGCCATGCGGCTCAGCGAGGCCGTGAGATTCGCCAAGGCGGCGAAGAATACCGACGTGAAGACCATAGCAGGGATACTGCTTTACGCATCAACGCATGCCAAACCCTGAGACGATATTATGGGCGGGAAGAACAGAATAGTCTACTCTGGAAAGGTCTTCAAGGTAGGGGTAAGGAGCCTCAGATTCCCTGGAGGCAATGTGTTGGAATACGGGACTGTGCTTACTGGTAAAGTCGCAGCAATAATTCCTGTGCTTGATGACGGAAGGATCCTTCTCGAATACAATTACAGAAACACAGTGAACAAGTGGGTATACGAGCTGCCCGCGGGTCATGTAGACAAAGGGGAATCGCCAAAAGCATGTGCAGCCCGGGAGCTTGAGGAAGAGACAGGATACAAAGCATCGAGATTAATGCTGCTCTTCAAGGGATTCGCCTCCCCGGGCATCACCGATGAGGAGATGCATCTCTTCCTCGGTACGGGGCTCACCAAGGGAACGATGAACAGGGAACCCTCAGAGAGAATAAGGCTTCGCCCAATGCCCCTCTCAAAAGCGCTGGACCTTGTTAAGGAAAACAGGGGCGTAGATATCAAGACTGCGCTGGGCATACTGATATACAAGAATTATCTTGAAGAGGGCAGGCGAGACTAACGCAACCTTCTATAGACTGCCAGTTCCAAATGGTCCGCTATCCTTTGCCTCAGCGTATTGTCGGTATCGTTCCGTATCATATCAAGCAGCTCGTTGTGTATCCTGTCTGCCCTCATAGTCATTACCGGCACTGCAAGTTCATTGAGCGACATGCCCTTCCCCAAGCAATACATAACAATAAGCCTGAACCCCAGCTCATGGATCTCCGCCCTTGGATCCCCGGAAGTCATCCCTGCGCCGTTTCCTCTTCTCCATGCTAGCCGTGGCCCTACTCTATCATGCGTAAGTTTGTAAAAGAGGTCGTCATAATGCTCAAGGGTATAGCCCGCATGCTCCCTCCAGCCTCTGAAGAAGCTCAGTGCGTGTACTATCGCCTCTTCTTTTGCCCTCCCAAACATCACGCAGGCGCTGAAGAAATCCGCTTTTCCCTCGCACAATGGTGCATTGGCAATGGAAAGCCCTCCGGAAAACTGAGAGTCTATGTGATGGCCCAGCTCGTGCAGGGTAATGGGCCTGGTCAAGCTCTCCTCTGCAGCCATATTTACCGCCATGGTCTGTATGTGCGGCCAGTACATGCCGACCTTGACCGAGTCCGGATCATTATATACTGCGAGGCCCGGTCTCTGGCACGACATGCCTAACCCGGACCAATATGCAATCCCTTCCTCAACAAATTGCCCAATCAGCACTATCCTCCTTCTTATCGCATCCCCACCATCCGTCATGAGTTCTGCAGGACTCTCTGCCCTGGCTATAGGCATGGCTTCTGGCAGCAATTCAATTCTACTGAGGGCCTTCAAATTATCCCTGTGCTGCAAAGGTAATACGCGCGCAAGCTTCATTGTATTCGGTAATATGGCATTTTCAGACTTTATAAATAATGCCTCAAATTTAGATTGCAGATGATTTCAGCGTTTTCTGCAACTATGCCATTATCGGGAAACATTTCCCAAAGTAGCGGTACTGATTCATGATGGCAATCGCACATGGGATGCCACAGCCCGGGATAAAGTGCGAGTGCCGGGATTTGAACCCGGGTTCTTGCCTTGGCAAGGCAAAGTCCTACCAGGCTAGACTACACTCGCAAGTTTGAAGAGATATTGTGCAAATAAGTATAATATACCTAATCCCTGCCTGGCAATATCTTAAAAGGCGGGGCAATTCCCAAATGGATAGCACATTCCTTTATAAGGAAGGCAATTCATATTACATTGCGAAGTTATATCGCGAAGTGACTTCCATGAAAACGCCATTGGAAGAAGCAAGTGAAGTTCTTGAAGTAGGGGAAACACTGCTCATGACCATAAGGCAGAGTCACCTCTCCTCCATCTCCCCGGCGCGCCTGTTCATAACAGACAAGCGCATGATTGTGGTACATCACTCATTCTGGGGCCTATATGCAGGCGTCAACCTGCTCAATACTACGAAATTCAGCATACTGGAATACCGCAATATGCGCGGAGCCGTGCTGGAGCACGGCAAGGTACTGTCTTCACTCAGAATCAGGGTACCAGGGGAGATGCGCGAGGACATTAATGCTCCAAACGAATGGG